>JALZND010000219.1 GCA_030857845.1 Bacteroidota bacterium
TCCCAGGAATCAAAATCTACTGTGGCGGATAAAATTAATGATTTGTTTTCTTTTTGATTGTTTATAATTTCTTCTAGCAACAGGCGTCGTTCCTTCATGGAAGTTGCCCTGACATCTTTTCCTTCCCACTCAAGAAGGTCGTATGCAACAATCACCACTGGTGCATCCAGAAGTATTTTTTTTGTTAGATTTTTTCTTCCAATACGCGTTTGTAAAAGTGCAAATGAGAGAGGCTGACCTTCTTTAAAAGGTAATATTTCTCCGTCAATAACAGTTCCGTCAGGAATATAATTTTGAATTTCATGCAGCTCTGGAAATTTTTCAGTTATAAGGTCTTCCCCCCGCGACCAAATGAAAATTTCATTTTGTCTTTTTATAAATTGAGATCTTATGCCATCCCATTTCCATTCTGCCTGCCAATCCAGTGGATTGCCCAATAATTCAGGGCTTGAGTCTATTGGGTGTGCCAGAAAAAATGGATATGGTTTAGAAATATCATCATCTTTATTAGGCAAAAGCACTAGGTCATGATAATTGCTTTCTACGGGATCCCACTTGCCCATCAACCTATGAAACAGGACATTTTTCTCAATCCCTGATACTTCAGAAAGTGCACGGACTACTATTCCTTGCGATACACCAATCCTGAAACTACCCGTCATAAGCTTGATGAAAACAAACCTTTCCTGCTGGGTCATCATGTTCCAAGCTGCTAAAATTTTTTCTTTTTTTTGATGTTCTTCCAGATTGTTTAAGGACAATAAAAAATCCATCCACCAGGTGAGCCCTTCGTCTTGTTCGTTTTCAGGAAATGGCAATAGCAATGAAATCGTTTCAGCAAGGTCGCCCACAACACCATACGATTCGTCAAAAAGCCAATCAGGGACTTTTGCAAACTCTGCTGCCCACCTTCTCAACAAGGTAGAGTTAACCTGCTTACGAGGTCTTTTATGTGTAAATAATGCCAGGGCCCAAATTTTATCCGGATCAGAAGAATTGATAAAGAAATCCTTTAAGATTTTTACTTTATCATTGGTTTTGTTGGTTTGGTCAAGGTTTGTAAAAAGTTGTGCAAATTGTTTCAATCAATCAACTGTTTATTTGATATTAAACTCAAGTGAATACAAGATGTTTTGAAGAAGATGTTTTAGGGAAAAGTCAAAAGTTCCCTTTTATTAACTAAGGGATTAACTAGTAAAATAAAAAATGTAGGGAAAGAAATATATAAAAGATAAATCTATTAAAAACAAAACAAGCTTAAAATACTCTTTTTAAAATACCTTAAGCTTGTTTGTATATTACAAGTGCCAGAACAGCACTAGTATATTAATCCGAAAGTTTAATTATTTAATAAACAATTCATCCTGGGCATCTTCCATTCTTATTTCAGTGTCAGATTCTTCATTGTGTTGAAGGTGCAGGCTTTTATTTTCTGAGATATGTGGTGCAATAACCAAAGCAACGATAGACATCAATTTGATAAGGATGTTCATTGAAGGGCCAGAGGTATCTTTAAAAGGATCTCCCACCGTATCGCCGGTTACAGAAGCTTTATGTGCATCAGAACCTTTGTAGTTCATCACTCCATTGATCATTACTCCTTTTTCAAAAGATTTTTTTGCATTGTCCCATGCACCTCCTGCATTAGATTGAAAAATAGCCATTAGAACACCAGAAACAGTAACTCCAGCCAATAAGCCTCCCAACACTTCAGGGCCAAAAATAAAGCCTACCACTACTGGAACAACAAGGGCAAGGGCTCCGGGCAAAATCATTTCCCTGATGGCAGCTTCGGTCGAAATAGCAACACATTTTTCATACTCCGGCTTTCCTGTTCCTTCCATGATTCCAGGTATTTCCCTGAATTGCCTCCTGACTTCTTCAACCATTGCCATTGCTGCCCTACCTACGGCAGAAATTGCAAGGGCAGAAAATACATAAGGAATCATACCCCCAACAAATAATCCTGCCAATACAGGGGCTTTATAAATATCTATGGTTTGAATACCTGCCAGACCAACAAATGCAGCAAACAAAGCAAGGGAGGTAAGTGCAGCTGAAGCAATTGCAAACCCTTTTCCTGTAGCGGCAGTGGTATTTCCAACTGCATCAAGAATGTCTGTCCTTTCCCTTACTTCCTTAGGCAACGCGCTCATTTCAGCAATTCCTCCTGCATTGTCTGCAATAGGCCCAAATGCATCAATAGCCAATTGCATGGCAGTAGTGGCCATCATACCAGCAGCAGCAATGGCTACTCCGTAGAAACCTGCGAAATGAAAAGCCATGTAAATACCGGTAGCAAATAATAAGATGGGAATAGCTGTTGACATCATACCCACGCTCAAGCCAGATATAATATTTGTAGCTGCCCCGGTAGAAGATTGACGGATGATGGAATTTACCGGGCCTTTGCCCATAGCAGTATAATATTCAGTAATCATACTGATCAAGGTGCCCACCAAAAGTCCTGTAATTACAGAATAAAACACATCCATTGAAGAAAATTCCCTTCCCCTCAATATCATCAGGTCGGGAAGGATATAATCTATAATGAAATAAGAAGCTATGGCAGTTAATATAATTGAAGACCAGTTTCCAATGTTCAAAGCATTCTGAACATTTCCACCTTCTTTGATCCTAACGAAAAAGGTTCCGATGATAGAAAAGATAATACCCACACTGGCAATAATCATGGGTAATGCCACAGTTGAGAGACCGCCAAAATCATCTGTTTGTATGGTATCTATTTCACTTCCCAATACCATTGTTGCAAGTATTGTGGCAACATATGAGCCAAAAAGGTCGGCGCCCATACCAGCCACATCCCCTACGTTATCACCTACGTTATCTGCAATAGTTGCAGGGTTCCTGGGGTCATCTTCAGGTATTCCAGCTTCTACTTTACCTACCAGGTCAGCTCCAACGTCTGCAGCTTTGGTATAGATACCTCCACCCACACGGGCAAAAAGTGCAATGCTTTCTGCACCAAGAGAAAAACCGGTCAGAACTTCCAAAGCGACAACAAGGTTTATCCTGTTTAAGGCTGTAAGGCCATCTGGAAGAAACAAATAAAAGAATATAATGAACAAGCCACCTAAACCCAAAACAGCAAGTCCGGCTACACCCATCCCCATTACAGAACCACCAGCAAATGATACATTCAAAGCTTTTGACAAGCTGGTTTTAGCCGCCTGTGCAGTACGCACATTGGCTTTAGTGGCAATTTTCATCCCAATATAACCGGCAAGGGCTGAAAATACCGCGCCGAGAATAAATGAAACTACAATTAATGGATGTGAATTTTCTCCTGTATAGCCTAAATAACCAAGAAAAATAGATGCAATAATCACAAAGTAAATCATTACCCTGTATTCTGCTTTTAAAAAAGCCATGGCCCCTTCTGCAATGTAGCCGGCAATTGTCCTCATTTTATCGTCACCAGCATCTTGTTTTGTTACCCAGGCAGACCTTATAAAGGTATATATGAGTGAAACAACTCCTAATATAGGAACCAGGTAAAATATATTATCCATCTAAAAATTGGTTTAGGTTTTACAAAAATTCCGACAAAGATAGAACAACATGCGTTATTTTAAAATTTTTTTAATATTTCTGAAGACAACAATTGAATTTTTTGGGATTTTTAATATTGGTCAGGAATTTTCTTCTGCTATTTCCGTAATTTCAGCAAGTTCCCCTTCAAATTGTGTGCTTACCTCATTTGCTTCAAGGCCTTTTTCAATTAATAACCTTGCAAAAGAAGCCGTATAACCATGGGTTACATATATTTTTTGTGCTTCAGTGGCTTCCACTGCTTTTAGCAAATCTGGCCAATCGGCATGGTCAGAAAGTATAAAGCCCCGATCTACAGCCCGTCGCCTGCGGGGGCCTCTTAAGTTCATCCAGCCAGAGGCAATTGCTGTACGGTAAGGTTTAAACTTTTTCATCCAGGAAGTGCCGGCCGCCGACGGAGGGGCTATTATCAAACTGTTTTTATAGGAACCAGTATCTTGATCTTGGCCAGCTTTGTTAAAATAAGGGAGGGGCGCACCGTCATTAATGAGGGCATTATTACAGTTGTAGATGGCTCCATGTACAAATATCGGACCTATGCTGTGGTCTATGTTTTTTAGGATCCTTTGGGCCTTGCCCAATGAATAGCCAAATATGATGCTGGTTTTTCCTTCGTCCTGGTTTTGGTTCCACCAGGCATTGATTTCCGAAAACACTTCTGCCTGAGGTTTCCATTTAAAAATAGGTAGCCCAAAAGTACTTTCGGTAACAAAAGTATCACATTTTATAGGCTCAAATGGTTCGCTGATAAAGTCATTTTCGAGCTTGTAATCACCAGAAACTACCGATACTTCCCCTTTATATTCCAGCCTTACTTGTGCAGATCCATAGATATGGCCTGCCGGGTATAAAGTTATTTTTACCCCATTAGCTGATACTGGCTGTCCATAATCCAGGGTTTCAAGCTTAATATCACTGCCCAGCCTGGTTTTAAGTATTGATGAAGAATGTTTATGGGAGAGGTAAAATTGATTTCCCCATCGGGCATGATCTGAATGGGCATGGGTGATGATGGCTTTTTCAACAGGCAACCAAGGGTCGATATAAAAACCAGCAATAGGACAAAAAATTCCATTTTTATTAAATTCCAATATTGGAGTTACAGCCATAGCACATTAACAAGAAAATGATTTTGGTGTTTTGCAATTTTAAATTTAAGAAATTGATTTATATTCTCTTAAAAATTTCCAGAACCGACAAGCTTATGGCTCCTGGCATTTTTACAAGCACTTTAATAGAGGTTTAGGTGAGATTGTTGAATTAAGAAGAATAAGCTCTATGGTGTAGATGTACCAGGAATCTGAGGAAAGAATATGCCTTACCTGGAAGTCAGAGCGTTAAGAACACTTACTGCGAAGTATTTTAGCGAAGAACTAGCTTGCAGGGTTGTTTGTAATAGATTCGGCTACTATGGGCCATGGAGTCAGCAGGGGTCATAGTGCCTCACCGTGAGAACTTTAGCTCACGGCACGCTACTCGTTTAGGCTTTAGTGCATTATTGTTTTAGTATTTCAATCAGTTTTTTGTTTATATATAGTGTTTCTCGTCCCACTTTCTGTGCTTCAACAATTCCAATCTCCTTTAATTCCTTCAAATATCGTGAAGCAGCTTTTCTCTCTACGCCCAGTTTATTGACTACAAATTCAATTTTTGAATACGGTTGCTCAAATAATAATTCCACAAGTTCTTTTCGATAAACTTTTGGTGCATTTTCTTGAACCTTAACTATCGTTGAATCAAGTAAGTCTTTGATATTTGTAATCCGTGTGATTGTGTCTCTTGAAGTACTTTCAACAGCCTTGAGCATAAACATTATCCACTCTTCCCAATGGCCAGTTCTATTTGTTTGATTTAGAAGTCTATAATAATCTGGTTTATTGTCAATGATGTATGAACTGAGATACAAGATTGGTACATCAATCAATTCGTTAAGTATAAGATATAATATATTTAAAATCCTTCCAGTTCTCCCATTTCCATCATAAAAGGGGTGAATGCTTTCGAATTGATAATGCAATATTGCTAAATTAATCAAGGGTGATAAATCATCTTGTTGATTGAAATGATTAATAAAATTGGTCAATAAATCAAGTATCTCTGCTTTGTCTTGTGGTGGGGTATAAACAACATCTCCAGTTTTATCGTTTTTCAACACAGTTCCAGGTGTGCTTCTTATTCCTGCTGTGTTATCAACTAATTTCTGTTGAATACTCACGATGTCGTAAACTCTTAAGAATCCTTGATTTTTTGCAAGGTCAAATCCATAAAATATTGCCTTTCGGTAATCTACAACTTCTTTTGTTGCTGCCGATATATTAGTTTGGTTTACTGTCAAGGCTTTATAAAGCTCATCCTGTGTTGTAATAATATTTTCAATTTCAGAACTAAAGCCAATGAATGACCGAGTCTTGTTGCCTGAAAATCGGTTGGGAGGCATTACTAGCCCATCCTTAATAGTAGGGAAAAGCCAATGGTTGCTGAAAAGAGCAATTTTATGGTATGCTTGACGAACCGCCCGGTACGAGAACCGTACGCCGGGTGGTGTGAGGCTCACCGTGAGCACATTAACTCACGGCAGGCTACTCGATTAGCAGTTTGGAATGTATACCTTTGACTGGACAGAAATTTAAGCGTTTTTTCTTAAATTTGAATCATGAGTAAAAAAGAAAGAAGAAGTTACGACAAGGCCTATAAAATAATGGC
>JALZND010000220.1 GCA_030857845.1 Bacteroidota bacterium
GGCTCCTCCTGCCGATGCGGTCGAATATTATACGAATTTCCAATTATGGTTTGGGGTTGCTATTGCTTTGTTATCAGGTACTGGGCAGTTTTTTTGGTGGAACAATATGGACCAAAATAAACTTAAGAATGCGATCATTACACCCATAATTATTACTTTAATGATCAGCATTATCGTAATAGTGGTTATCAAAATTACAGAACCAAGATATTTAATCCTTTTGACTGCAGGGATTTATTCTATCATTGCCAATTCTTTTATCCTGGCAAAGATCCTAAAAGGCAAATTTAACCTCTCAGGAGGATCAATAGCGCATATAGGAGTGGCCATGGTCCTGATCGGGATCATGTTCTCATCGGGTTTTTCCAGGGTTATTTCCCTTAATAATTCAGGCCTGCTTATTTTTAAGGACCCTACAGGAGAAATGGCCCAGCAAAACCTTGAGAATGTTATCCTTTGGCTTAATGAGCCACGGACCATGGAAGAGTTTGAATTGACTTATAAAGGACCGAGGTATGAGGTTGCAGGGTTTCCTGGTTTTATCAAAAATAACCAGATAGAACCTACACGTGACCCTTACAAGGCAATAGCAATCGAAGATCTATTGGTAAACAATAAAAAATATTTTTCTAAGGGGGATACTGTGAGGGTACATCCTGAAAATACCTACTATGAAGTAGAATATAGCACAGAAGGTGGGGAAAAATTTGTACTGTTCCCGCGGCTTCAGGTCAACCCCACCATGGGAAACATTGCTTCCCCGGATATTAAAAGGAACTTTAACAAAGACCTTTACACCCATATCTCTGCGGCCTTAAATATGGAGGAACGTGAGTGGAGCCAAACGCAAGAAGTTTCGGCCAAAGTTGGGGAGCGTTTTTTCATCAACGATTATGTTGCGGTACTTGAAGGATTGGAAAGGGTAACTGAAGTTGAAGATATTGAACTAGGCCCCGAAGATGTTGCGGTAAAAGCAAAAATCAACATATTTGGGAAAACCGTAGACCATGTAGCAGAGCCTATTTATATCATCAAAGATAGAATGGCTGCCAGGCCTCCTGTTACCATTGAAGACCTGGGGCTTAAAATAGCCCTTAATGAAATAAAGCCTGAATCAAATACTTTTACATTTGGCTTCAATACAACCCAAAAGGATTATATCGTTTTGAAGGCCATTGAAAAACCTATGATCAACATTTTATGGATTGGTACATTTATGCTGGTATTCGGATTTTTGATTGCAATAAGCCGCCGATATTCCGAATTCATAAAGATGCGCGACAAAGGGATTGAATAAAACCTACTTAAGATGATTTAAATCCTTAAATGGAAAATTCTTTTCAGAAAAAGTTTCAGATAAGTATCATCGGTTCCGGTAATATTGCCTGGCATATATCACATGCTTTTGTAAAGGCAGGACATACAATTAACCAGGTTTATAGCCGAAACAAGATTACAGCCAAAGAATTGGCCCATGGTTGCAATGCCGAATTTAATCCTTCATTAGATTTTTCTAAAACCACATCGCAAATTTTTGTACTTGCCGTCCCCGATGCAGCAATTATGGATGTGGTCTCAGCTATAAAACTCCCTCCAGGTTCCCTGCTCTTGAGTGTCTCTGGAAGCTTTCCCCTGCAGCTGTTATGTAAGTCCTGGAAACGTGCCGCGGTAATGTATCCTTTACAAACCTTTACCAAAAAAACAAATTTAGATTTTTCAGAAATACCCATTCTTTTTGAAGCATTTGACCCCGAAGTTTACCTGATAATTAAGGAGCTTGCCGACTCAATTTCAAAAAATGTATTGGAAGCCAGCTCTTCTACAAGGGAAAAAATCCATGTTGCTGCTGTATTTGCTTCTAATTTCACCAATTGTATGCTTTCAATTTCCAAAAATATACTTGAGAAAGAAAATGTTGATTTTAAAATCCTACAACCATTGGTGCAGGAAACGATCAGAAAGGCATTTACCATTGGACCAAATCAAAGCCAAACAGGACCTGCAGCGCGTGGTGATAATCACACCTTGCAAAAGCACCTTGATTTATTGCGAGGTGAAGAAAATTTTAAAAATATTTATAATCAGGTCAGCAAACAAATTAGTAAAACCGTAAATAATCCGTAACTTTTATTCATTAATTTTTTATGAAATGAGCCTAGTGAAACTTCAGGATATAAATATTAATGCCTTTAAAGGAATCCTGAAAATCACCCGGGTACACAACCTTTTTTACATTGCCATCACCCAATACTTCGTGGCAATATTCCTTGCAAATAACCCATCTTATTGGCGTGAAACCATCTCCGACCCTTATATATTGCTGCTGGTTATTGCCACAAATATGATTGCTGCGGCAGGTTATTTTATTAATGATTACTACGATGTAAAAGTTGATTATATCAATAGGCCCGAAAAGGTTGTGGTGGGAAAATACCTGAGACGAAGAATGGTACTGGCATCACATTCTTTTTTAAATTTTGCAGGCATCGGTATAAGCATCTTGATACATTGGAAGCTTGGCGCCTTTAACTTTGCTTGTAGCTTCTTGCTTTGGCTTTATTCAAATCACCTCAAACGGCTTCCCTTGATTGGCAACGTTACGATAGCGCTTCTTACGAGTGCCTCTTTGATAGTAATTGGATTTTATTACCAGTCAAACCTGGAGCTAATCTATATGTATTCACTTTTCGCATTTTCAATATCTTTGATAAGGGAAATATTAAAGGATATGGAAGATCTACAAGGTGACAAAGACTTCGGTTCACGGACTTTGCCCATCATTTGGGGGATCAAAAAAACAAAAATTTTCATTTACGGTATTTCGGCCTTTTTTATTTCTGGATATATATATTTTATCATTTCTTTATCACATCCCATCCTTTCAGGATATTTTCTTTGCCTGGCAATCCCTGTAGCTTATTTATTATATAAGCTTCATAGGGCCGATACAAAAAAAGAATTTGCTATCCTTACTGATTATTGCAAAGTAATAATGTTTAGTGGCGTGATTAGTATGGTATTTTTTTAGCCATTGCTTTTTCCCACCGGCATCACATTTTACGGATGAGATATTTGATCAGATGCTCCGGTAAAATGCCTTAAAATTTAAAAATTCTTCAAAAAATTTAGGCTGTTCTTAATTAAGAAATTTCTACTTTTAGTCTTTCATTTTAAAGGTCAAGATGGGCTTTTCCATATACTTTTAATGACAGGAGACTTTATTTTTAAAAAATATGTCCAATAAAAAAATAGCCATTTTTGCTTCTGGAAGTGGTTCTAATGCAGAAAAAATTTTTCAATATTTTGAGAATGATGAAGCTGTACAGGTAGCGCTGGTTTTTACAAATAACCAGCATGCAGGGGTTATTGAAAGATCAAAAAAATTTAGAATCCCTACCATTATTTTTGATAGGAAAAAGTTTTATGAATCTTCAGACATCGTCCAAAAGCTGAAGCAAGAACAAATAGACTTAATAGTCCTAGCGGGATTTTTATGGCTCTTGCCAAAAAATCTTATTGAGTCATTTCCTGCAAGGATTATCAATATCCACCCGGCATTACTGCCAAAATATGGCGGAAAAGGCATGTATGGCCTCAATGTTCATAAAGCAGTATTAGATGCCAAAGAAAAAGAAAGCGGGATTACAATCCATTATATAGATGATAAATATGATGAAGGTGAAGTTATCCTGCAGCAGAAATGCCTTGTATCAGAGCATGATACTGCTGAAGATCTGGCAAAAAAAGTTTTGGCGCTTGAACATGAGTTTTTTCCAAAAGTAATTGATGAAATCCTCAAAAAGAAAATATAATAAAAGATAGGATTTTGAATTTCCGATTCATTTTTGCTTTTTATAAAAATAAATAAAGAGGTATAATTAAATTAAAAAGTTTTTAGATTTGCGGTTTACATAATTTCCTCACTAAATGACTTCCATAAAAATAAAATCGGCCCTAGTTTCAGTTTTTTCTAAAGATAATTTAGCCCCTATCATCCACCTACTGTATGAAAAAGGTGTAGCCTTGTATTCTACTGGTGGTACACTAAAATTCATCGAAGGGCTGGGCATCCCCGCCACGGCAGTAGAAGATGTAACAGGCTATCCCTCTATTTTAGGGGGAAGGGTAAAAACCCTTCATCCTAAAGTTTTTGGAGGCATACTTTTCCGCAGGGAGCTTGTAGAGGACCAGGAGCAGGTTGCCTCTTATGACATCCCATCATTTGACCTGGTGATAGTAGACCTTTATCCTTTTGAAAAAACTGTGGCATCAGGAGGTACAGATGAAGAAATTATTGAAAAAATAGATATCGGCGGCATCTCCCTCATACGAGCTGCTGCAAAAAATTTCAATGATGTATTGATTATTCCTTCTATGGAGCAATATGGCCAGCTGGAATGGATCATGAGGGAAAAAGATGGCATTTCTTCACTTTCTGAAAGGAAGCTTTTCGCTGCCCATGCTTTTGATGTTTCTTCGCATTATGATTCATCAATCTTTAACTACTTCAACAAAAGTGGTGACATAAAAAGGCTGAAAATATCTGAAAAAAATTCTCATACCTTAAGGTATGGTGAAAACCCGCACCAGGAAGGTACTTATTACGGCAATCTGGAAGAAATCCTGGACCAGCTAAATGGAAAAGAGCTTTCATATAACAATTTAGTGGACATAGATGCTGCCATTACGCTGATTGAAGAATTTGACGATGAAGTTTCTCAAGCTATAGGAGCTGCTTTTGCAATCATCAAACACACCAATGCGTGTGGGGCAGCTTTGGGCATTACGGTAAAAGAAGCCTATCAAAAAGCCTTTCAAGCAGACACCATCTCTGCCTTTGGCGGGGTGCTTGTTACGAATAAAGAAGTAGACCTTGAGGCTGCAGAAGAAATAAATAAATTATTTTTTGAGGTACTTATAGCCCCAAATTATAGTAATGAAGCTTTAAATTTGTTAAAAGCAAAAAAAAATCGGATTATTTTGCATCAAAAAGGAAAACTTACAGCACAAAAGCAGTTTAAAAGTTTGCTAAATGGTTACATTGAACAACATAGGGATCTAAAAACAGATGCTATCAAAGATTTTGAAACAGTAACTAAAATCCATCCCACTGACGAAGAAATGCGGGCTTTGGTCTTTGCAAGCAAGATTGCCAAACATACCAAATCCAATACCATAGTACTTGCCAAGAAAGACCAGATGTACTCCAGTGGCGTTGGGCAAACCTCCCGGGTGGATGCATTGAACCAGGCCATAGAAAAAGCCAATAAGTTCGGTTTTAACTTACATGGTACAGTAATGGCTTCAGATGCATTTTTCCCCTTCCCCGATTGTGTTGAAATTGCATCAATAGCAGGGATAAAAGCAGTGATACAACCAGGTGGTTCTGTGAAAGATAAAGATAGTATTGATTGCTGCAACCGGACCAATATTGCAATGGTTTTTACTGGCATCCGACACTTTAAACATTGATGCAATAAGTATGGGTGTTTTTCAAAAATTTGATTTCACAATTTCAACAATATAAAAGGTAAGCAATATAAATTAAAATGGGAGTATTTGACTTTTTTTCAAGTGACATTGCCATAGATCTCGGAACAGCCAACACATTGATTATCCATAAAGATAAGATTGTGGTGGATGAACCTTCAATTATAGCTATTGATAAAAACAGCAATAAAGTTTTGGCTATTGGAAGGCAAGCCATGCAGATGCATGAAAAAACCCATGACAATATCAAAACCATCAGGCCTTTAAAAGACGGTGTAATCGCTGACTTCCATGCTGCAGAGCATATGATAAGGGGAATGATAAAGATGATAGAATCAAAAAACCAAAGGTTCTTCCCATCTTCACACAGAATGGTTATTTGTATCCCTTCTGGTATTACTGAGGTGGAAAAAAGAGCTGTAAGGGATTCGGCCGAACATGCCGGTGCAAAAGAAGTGTACATGATCCATGAGCCCTTGGCAGCAGCCATAGGCATTGGGATAGATATCGAGCAACCAATTGGCTCTATGATTGTGGATATTGGAGGTGGTACTACTGAAATTGCGGTTATAGCTTTATCTGGTATTGTTGCTGACCAATCCATAAGGATTGCAGGAGATACCTTCAACAAAGACATATTGGACTATATGAGAAGGCAGCATAACCTTCTTATTGGCGAGCGATCAGCCGAAAAGGTAAAAATAGAAGTAGGTTCTGCCCTGACAGAGCTTGATGATGCCCCGGATGATTATGAAATCAGGGGCAGGGAC
>JALZND010000221.1 GCA_030857845.1 Bacteroidota bacterium
CCTTCATGTCCTTCTTCACCGAGTAAATTTACCATTGCTGCAGGCATTATGGCTTGTGTAGATCCAAGTGGGAGGTTTAATATTGCCCTTAAGTGTTGATCGAACTGCGAAGTTAAATTTGCTTCAATAGTGTGATGACCGCTATTATGGGTGCGGGGAGCCATTTCGTTTACCAGGATTTGACCATTTTTATCCAAAAACATTTCTACTGCAAGCAATCCTACCATCCCCAATTTTTCTATTACATTTTTTGCAATTTTTTCAGCATTTTCGCTTTGTTCTTTGCTGATGGAGGCGGGTGATTTTAAATATTCTACCAAATTTTTTTCAGGATGGAAAACCAGCTCTACCACAGGAAATGTAGCCACGGCTCCTTTCTCGTTCCTTGCCACAATTACAGAAATCTCCTTTTCAAAATCTATCATCTTTTCGATCAGTCCTGGTGCTTCAAAAGCTTTATGGAAATCCTGCGTAGATTTTATTTTTAATACTCCCCTTCCATCATACCCATCGGTCCCTAATTTTTGAACAAAAGGCAGGAAATCTACATGCTGCTGTAGGTCTTCTTTTTTATCAATAATGATAAATTCTGCAGTAGGAATATTATTGTTTCTATAAAATTCTTTTTGTGTGCGTTTGTCCTGAATCATTTTTATGATTTCAGGCTGAGGAAAAACTTTTTTTCCCTCTTTTTGCAACTGCATTAAAGCTTCAGTATTTACATTTTCAATTTCAATAGTGATTACATCACAATTTTTTCCGAATTTATATACCTCCTCATAGTTTTTTATATCACCAACTTGAAAGGATGTTGTAATATTTTTACATGGGGCATTTGGATCTGGGTCAATTACTGCTACATCAATATTGAGGTCAACTGCAGATTGTATGAGCATTCGGCCAAGCTGGCCTCCACCTAACACTCCCAATTTAAAATTTTGATAGAAATCTTGAGTTGTTTCAGCCATTAATATCAATATATTTTGTAAATATTTTAATGCACATAACTTCCAGCATTTACATCAATTGTGCACCCTGTTGCATGGTCTGCCAAACCACTCGCCAGAAGTACAACTAAGGGAACAATATCTTCAGGAACCGTGATCCTATCCAATGATATATCATTCTTTGTAAAATCTTCGCCATAAGCATCTATAAATTCCTGGGCCATTGCTGTTTTGGTAAAACCTGGCGCCAGCAAAAATGCCTTGATGCCTTGTTTTCCATATGCACGGGCCAATGACCTGGTGAGGGCAACCATACCTCCTTTAGAAGCTGCATAGGCAAGATATCCCGCTGTATCTCCCCTGAAAGCTGCACGTGAGGCAATATTAATAATTCTTCCGCTATTTCTTGTTAAAAAATGACTTAATGATTTTTTACAAAGAAGTGCCGTTGCCGTAAGATTTACGGTAAGTGTTTGTTCCCAATCATCTAGCCATTTAGCATCTGATGTTTCAATAGGTGAATTTAGAGCAATTCCCGCATTATTGATGATGACATCAAGATGCCCAAACTCAACCAACACTTCATCAAAAAGCCTCAAAATTTGGCTCTGGTCAGAGAAATCAGCTTTAAATGCTATAGAATTGTTTCCAAGGAAAGTGGCAAGCTCAATTGCTTTTTTTCCACTATTATTATAATGTATTGCAACCCTGGCACCGGAGATTGCCAGTTGCCTGGCTATTGCAAAACCTATACCCTTTGAGGCACCTGTTACCAGGATATTTAAATTTGTAAGATCTATATTCATATCATATGGAAAGATGAATATTTAAAAAATCAATTCCGTGCTTCTATTTTATAAATTAGATCAAAATAAATAGTTTAATATCAGCGGGCTTTAAAAACAAAATGAATTAGTAAAAATCATCACATTCCGGCATCAGGCATTGATTTGATGGTCAATTTTACCGTATCGATCCGGTTTTCCTGCATTGCCATTATTGTAAAAGTAAATGGAATCACCTCTATGACATCGTTTACTTTTGGAATATTTTCAGTGATAGCAAGAATAAATCCCCCAAGAGTGTCGTAATCACCCAAAGGCAAATTCCAATTATATTTTTTGTTTAAGAAATCTATTTCATGCCGGGCACTTAGCAGATAATTTTCTTCATCAATTTTTTGTTCTACCCAATCTTCAACATCATGTTCATCCTGTATTTCACCAAAAATTTCCTCAATAATATCTTCGATAGTGACCAAGCCTGAGGTGCCACCAAATTCATCAACCACCAAGGCTATGCTTTTGTGTTCGGTAATGAATTGAATCATAAGCTCATTTGCCAACATGGTTTCAGGAACAATCAAAATTGGTGAAAGGATACCTGCTATTTCTTTTGGCTTTTTAAACAAAGTAATAGAGGCACAATATCCCACAATATCATCAATCGATTCCTGATAAATAAGTATTTTTGAATGTCCGCTTTCAATAAATGCCTCTTTCAGCACCTTAATATCATCTCCAATATCTACTGCCGCAATATCAGTACGTGGTATCATGCATTCCCGTACCCTAACTGTTTTAAACTCAAGAGCATTGTTGAAAATCCTTGTGTTGGCATCGATAATACTTTCTGCATGATCTATTTTAAAGTTTGTTTTGATATAATTATTTAAGTCCGTTAATCCAAAAACAGGTTTGTCCTCACTATATTTCAAACCGAATACTTTGGTGATCATAAATCTGGAAAGACCTACTACCACAAATACCAAAGGGTACATCAGGTAATAAATAATAACCATAGGAAAAGCAAACACCGTCAGAAGCCAATTTGGATTGATCAAAAAGAAGCTTTTGGGAGTAAACTCTGCCAACAACAATACTATCAATGTAGATATCAAAGTCTGCAATACAAGAATTGTAGCTTCATTATTTAAAACCTGGGGAAGATTTTGCTCAAATATTGGCTGAAGGATATAGGTCATGAATATGCCATAGATTACCAGGGCTATGGTATTTCCAACCAGTGTTGTTCCTATAAATCGGCTCGGTTGTTCGATAAACTTTGCAAGGATTTTGCCACTCAAATAGCCTTGCTTGTTTTGAAGCTCAATTTGAAGCTTGTTTGAGGAAACAAAAGCTATCTCAACGCCCGAAAACAAGGCAGAAAAAATTAAGGAAACAATAACTACAGTAATATAATAGTATTCCATTATAGTTTATTTGCCACGCTCCTTTTTGCCAACAGTCTTATTTTTAAGCTCATTATTTGAAGCTGATGTACTTACACCATTGTTCCTGATTTTATACCAAAGGATCAATACCAATGTAAGCATAAATATCCAATAGGAATTTCCTAATCCAAAATAATATGTCTGATGTGCACCAATTATTGACCCAGCCACAACAAAGGAAATCAAAATAATATCAAAAAATTTCATTCCAACAAATATAGATAAGCCAAGTGGATGTTTGCTGACATTTTTGGAATATAAAAAAAATCGTTCAAGGCGCTGTTTCAATGCTAAATGTTCCTGTTGGCCTAAGAATTTTATAATATGAAAAATCCTGCTTTGCTGTAAGTCCTTCACCAGTTAGCACTTCATCTTGAGACTCAATGGTTACAAATTTTTCAGTAAAAACATTCTGTTCATTTTTATTCCAAAACAATTCTTCAGTATTTAACTGTTCTCCTTTTTCAAAATTTTTTAAAATTACGTTTCCTACGCCCCAGTATAAATCTTTTTCTTTGCTATAATATCCTGTATTTGCCCTTAAGGTTGAGGAAAGACTGCCATCAACTAGGTAAAATTCAATATAAAACCCTTCTGGAAATTCCTGGTCACCTGTCTGGAATTCCAATTGTCTGGCAGCCAAGACCTTCACCCGAACTACAGCTGAATCGCTGTATAGCGTTTGGGCACTATCCATTTCCATTATTGGGCCTGTATATTCTTGTATATCTTTTAAATCATTCTCTTTTGAGCAACTAAAAGCTGTTATGGAGGCCAGTATTACGAACAGGAGATACAGTATATTTTTAGGCATTGAGAATTTTATAATAAAAAGCGGTCTATCTTAATAAGACAGACCGCTCCAAATAAGTTTAAGTTATATTATCTTTTTTGTATTGCTAATGTCTCGTTGATCCAGCATCCAACAGAAATTTTTTGGCCTACTTCCATTTCAGAGTTGAATATTTCTTCAGCGGAAGGGAAACCTTCTTTTGCTTTTGCCATCCTAGAAGAATTTCCGGCTTTTTGATATGCTTCATAAGCTGCCAAGAATACTCCCCTGTCATTTACTATATTTACCCCTCCTTTGCATTGGTCAAAACTTCCCATGTACAAATCACCAATAAGAGTATAAGCTGATTCTTTTTTTCCAGGATCTAATGATGCTGCTTTTAATGCTTGGTCCCTGGCTGTGGCTTTTTGTCCTCGTTTTATGGCTATATCCGCCATTTCAAAATGGATATCGGCTTTTCTTGTATTATCGTCTGTAAGTTCAATCGATTGGTTGTAAAAGCTAAGGGCTTTATCATAATCGCCTTCATTTTTATACTTGATCCCTAAAACCCTGGTGATGCCAAAATCTGGTGTATCATTGTTTACAGCTTCAGCAGCTTGTAAAAATAAAGGTGTATCGGTGCATTTTCCAGTTACAGAATAGTTTACAATTTTTCGGGCCAATTTTATATCGCCAGGATTAGCCTGAAATTTTGGTCCATAATTGTTCTCTACGAATTTACAATCTATGGCAACTACATCTGCTAAAATACCATCAACCTGTTCGCGTAATTTATTCAGTTTTTCTTGTTTATCAGGGGCATTATTAGCTTGAGATGCTGCTTTCTCATCAAATACATTGCCAATATTTTCATAGATTTCTAAAACCTGTTCAGTTGTTAATTTCTTTTTATTGCCAGCGTTTTGATATTTACGGACAGTGTTCATGTACAACAAAGTATTGGGATCCATTACTTTACTACCATTCAGCTCAAATGTTTTTTTGAACAAAGCCAATAATTCACCTTGATAATCGGGCACATCCGATTTGTATTTATAAGCAGTATAAGCTTTCCTATCCGTTACTGAAGCCTCATCATTAAAATGCTTCATACGCATATCATACATCAGCAATGCTGAATCAGCATATACTTGTTTTTTTGGGGCATTTTTCTCTGCATCAGCTAAAGCCTCATATATCTTTGCACCATTTATATAAATAGCTGGGTTTAAGTTTGGTGCATTATGAAGTAACCAATTTAGATTATTTGATGCTGCCCTATAGTTTTCTGACTTCAATTCGTCATTATATAGAACATTCAACCTTTCGGCCTTTTCTTTATCGTCGGGCCAATTCCATTGGGCTTGTGCATAAAATACATTGCACACAAAAAATAAAACAAATACAGTAGTGGATTTAAATTTCATATTTTTAATCAAATTTACGTCTTTGAAACCATTTATCATTAAAAGTAACACCAAGGAACACTCTAAAATAGTCTTCTTTAATTAAATTGTTACTTAAGGTTCCGCGTCTTCCAAGCCTAAAAGCCATATCGAGGCTTGAAAATCTGCTTACTGGTAGTGAGGTACCAAAAGTTATGCCAAAGTCTTTTATCTGGTTGCTGTATGCTTCACCAGATATATCCACACCAGAAATTGTAATAGGCGAGTTTTCGTAGTTAATGCCCATTCTATAGGTTATTCTTTTAAAGTAGCTGTCAATAGAAGCTATATCAGGTGTATAGTCACCTCCTAAAGCAATCTTATAGCTATTGGTCATTCCCTCATTTAGCCCATTAAAATCCCTAAAGGTAGACCAATTTTGTAACGTAATATCAGACGCAATTGACCATTTAAAGGTTTTATATAATGAAACACCAAATCCTAAAGAAGAAGGCAAATTAATTAACCCTTTATTTATAGAAATTGTATCTAGTGTCACCGCCTGGTATCCACCGTTTGCAAATACCCTTCTTTCAAGCCGCAACATCTGCTCAGCATTTATATTCCCTCCTAATTCATAGGTTAGTCCAGCACTAAAAAAGGTCCTGCTTCGTACCATATTGGTAAAATTTAGCCCTCCTTTTAAAGATATATCCGAAAACCTCGTCCTATCATATAAAAAAGTACGGTAAGCGGAGGGTACTTCTTCTATAATAGTAGTTCCTGTTTCGTCAATAATAGAACCAAAAAGATAACTCACCTGAATACCTGCAGCAAATCGTTTAGATAATTGAAAACCATTGGAAATATATGCCCTGGAGATTCCTCCTTCGCCTCTATATTCTTT
>JALZND010000018.1 GCA_030857845.1 Bacteroidota bacterium
GTATTAGGAAGCGAAAGGGCAAAATCCCGTTCCATGCTGGCTGAAGGCATGATGCTAAAAAGAAAATCTTCCCCATACGGGGTCGGCAGGAAAAGGGGGGACTGGTGGAAATGGAAAATTGATCCTTTAACAATTGACGGTGTATTGGTTTATGCACAAAAGGGATCCGGACGCAGGGCAGATATATATACCGACTATACTTTTGCAGTATGGCATGAAGACCAACTTATACCGTTTGCAAAAGCGTATTCAGGCCTTACTGACCAGGAAATGAACAAAATTGACGCCTTTGTAAAGCGAAATACAAAAGAGAAATTTGGACCTGTCCGCACGGTTATTCCTAAATTGGTTTTTGAAATAGCTTTTGAAGGCATACAAAAATCTTCCCGGCATAAATCAGGTGTTGCCGTAAGGTTCCCAAGGATCCTAAGATGGCGGCATGATAAAAAAGTGGAAGATGCAAATTCATTAAATGACCTTAAAGCTTTTCTTGCCTTATAGCAGGCAAAATTATGTATGCCTACAAAAAAATCTGATAAATATAAAATTGCGGAAGATTGGTTTGAAGCCCGTTCATGGAAAGTTTTTGACTTTCAAAAAGAAGTTTGGGAGGCATACCTGGATGGTAAAAGTGGTTTATTAAATGCCCCAACAGGAAGTGGAAAGACTTATGCACTATGGATCCCATGCCTTTTAGAATATATTAAAAATCCGCAGGTAAAAGGTTTGCAAGTAATCTGGATCACTCCCTTGAGGGCATTGGCAAAAGATATCCAAAAGGCAATGCAAAGCCTCTGTCGTGAATGGGGCATCCCCTGGAACGTAGGCCTGAGGACAGGAGACACATCGGCCGCTGAAAGGCAGAAACAAAAAAAGAACATGCCCGAATGCATCATTACCACTCCTGAAAGCTTACATTTATTGATTAGCCAACCAGAAAAATCAAATATATTTAAAGACCTTAAATGTATCGTAACAGATGAGTGGCATGAAATACTAGGAACCAAGAGAGCTGTACAGGTTGAGTTGGCACTATCATGCATCAAAAACCTAACTTCAAAGCCCCTAAAGATTTGGGGCATATCAGCTACTATAGGCAACTTATATGAAGCACTGGAAGTCCTGTTGGGAAAAAGTTCTATGCCGGACCATGTAATTATAAAAGCAAATATTGAGAAAAAAATCATCATCAGGTCTATCTTACCTGATGAAGTAGAAAAATTTCCTTGGGCAGGGCACCTTGGCACAAAGTTGCTCCACAAAATTTTACCTATAATTGAAGAAAGCACCACTACCCTACTGTTCACCAATACGAGGTCACAGGCAGAAATATGGTATCAAAAAATCCTTGAGGCTGCCCCGGAGCTTTCCGGGCTGGTGGCCATGCACCATGGCTCCATTGATAATAATATCAGGGCTTGGGTAGAAGATGCCATCCACGAAGGCAGGTTAAAGCTGGTGGTCTGCACCTCCAGTCTAGATTTAGGAGTGGATTTCCGTCCAGTTGAAACAGTAATCCAGGTGGGTGGCCCTAAAGGAATTGCCCGATTTTTACAAAGGGCAGGAAGAAGTGGCCATCATCCGGGGGCTACCAGTAAAATTTTCTTTCTCCCCACCCATTCCCTTGAACTCATTGAAGCATCTGCCCTGAAATCTGCTATTGCAGAAAATAAATTTGAAAGCAGGATCCCTTTGCAAAAGTCTTTCGATGTATTGGTTCAATACCTTGTGACACTTGCAGTTGGGGAAGGATTTGAAGAAGACAAAGTTTACAACGAGATCAAAAGTACCTATGCGTTTCACCAAATTACTAAGGATGAATGGCAATGGGCCCTGAATTTCATTATATACGGAGGCAAAAGCCTTACCCAATATGATGAGTTTCAAAAGGTAGATGTAATCAATGGCCGCTATGTCGTGAGCAGGAGAAGGATTGCCATTAGGCACCGGCTTTCTATCGGTACCATTGTTGCCGACCCGGTATTAAAGGTAAAATACCTGCATGGTGGATTTATTGGAACCGTTGAAGAAAGTTTTATATCCCGCTTAAAAAATGGCGACAGATTTTGGTTTGCCGGAAGAAATTTAGAATTTATAAGGATCAAAGACCTTATTGTCCTTGTAAAAGCATCAAATAAAAAGAGCGGTACGATACCAAAATGGATGGGTGGAAGGATGCCCCTCTCCTCCCAATTATCTGAAAAAATAAGGGATATCCTGGAAAGCGCATCAAACAATGATTTTTATGATATTGAGCTACAAACCCTACAACCTCTCTTTCAATTGCAGGCAAAATGGTCCGTAATCCCCAAAAAAAATATCCTTTTGATTGAAAAGCTCCAATCAAAAGAGGGTTTCCATATTTTTTTCTATCCATTTGAAGGAAGATTGGTCCATGAAATCCTATCAGCACTTGTAGCCTACAGAATAAGCAGGATCAAACCCCTAACTTTTTCAATAGCCATGAATGATTATGGATTTGAATTGCTTTCAGACAATGAAATTCCTATTGAAGAAGCTTTGGAGTATGATTTATTTTCCAAAGATAATCTTTTGGAAGACATCCATAACAGTATAAATGATGCAGAATTGGCAAAAAGGAAATTCAGGGACATTGCAACTATTGCAGGTTTAATTTTTCTTGGCTTCCCTGGCAAAGGCATAAAAGACAAACACCTTCACGCCACCTCACAAATACTTTATGATGTTTTCACAGAATACGATCCGAACAATTTACTCATTGAACAAGCTACACATGAGGTCATGAATATTCAATTGGAACAATCCAGGTTAATGGAGGCTCTAAAAAGGATAAATTTGCAAGTTCTTACAATCATAAATCCACCCCGAACAACACCATTTGCTTTTCCTATTATGGTAGATAGGCTTAGGGAGAAATTGAGTTCTGAAAAATTAGAAGACAGGATAAATAAAATGCAGGTACAGCTTGAAAAATGGGCTCAAAAAGAATAAGTAACCCTAAAAATTATAGATTTATTAAATATTTCTAAAGGATGTAGTATATTATGGGAAATAAAGCATTTGGTAATATTTGTTTTTAAAATAAAAATATATTTGTGCTTGAAATTAGTGTAATCAGCATATTGACTTTTTTCATCCATAATAAAAAACATTGTACTGCCGCACATTTTATTCTAAATAATGTTTTTGATTAAAAAAAATCATTTTATATTTATTTATGTCAAAACCAGCAGCCCATAATTTGAACCAGTGCATTGAGAAATAAGAAAAATCCTTAGTTTTGCAAAGTGGATACAATTCCTAATCATTATCACCTTACCCATTTAAATCAAGATCTTTATTTAATACCTCAGAAAGCAATATTCTGGAAAAATAAAGGGATTCTTATTGTGTCTGATTTACATTTTGGAAAGGCCGGGCATTTCAGGAAAGCTGGTATTGCTGTTCCCGCACTTGTCCACGACAATGATTTTGAAATCCTGGATCAGTTGTTGGATAAGTACAACCCTACATCCTTGATATTGCTTGGGGATTTATTTCATAGTGAATTGAACAATCAATGGAATGATTTGTCGATTTGGATTAAAAAAAACTGTGATTTACCGGTACACTTGGTAAAAGGAAACCATGATATCCTTCCCAAAAATTTATATGAGTTTGAAAATGTTATCATCCATGAAGATTCACAAATAATTGAACCATTTATATTTACGCATAAACCGATTAAATTACCAATTGATGCAGATTTGTATAATATTTCAGGCCATATCCACCCGGCGGTGACCTTGCAAGGCAAAGCCCGGCAGCAAATAAAACTGCCATGTTTTTACTTTGGGAAAAAAAATGGAATATTACCGGCATTTGGAAAATTTACAGGGACATCTTTATTGAAAATTTATAAAGAAGACCTGGTATATGTTATTACTGGAAAAAGTGTAGTTTGTGCTCCAATCCAGATAAGTTTGTAAAGTTGAATGTCGTCAGATAAAAGAATTATTAAAAAAGTTCTAATTATAAGGTTACATTATTCTAAAAATAAGTATTAACTACTAAAGCTCGGCTTTTAAAATGAAAGATCCTGAGATTCTTGAAAAGATCAGCAGAGGGGATGAAAAGGCGCTAGAATATCTCTATAAGAAGTATTACCGGATGATGATAAAGCTGGTAATATCTAATAACGGCTCCGAACAGGAAGGTAAAGATATATATCAGGAAGCTCTAATAGTTTTTTGGCAAAAAGCTATGAGCGGAAATTTTACTTTGACCTCAAAAATAAGTACCTATTTATACAGTATTTGCCTTAATCTATGGAGAAAAGAACTTGACAGAAAGAGCAAGCTTTCAAACGAAGAAAAAGACAGTAGTGAATATATGGATGATGATCGTCAGGAAAGGATGAAAATTATCCAGGAATGCATTGATCTCTTAGGAGATAATTGTAAAAAAATACTGATGTATTACTACTTTGACGGCATGTCAATGAAAGATATATCAGAAAAATTAGGCCTGGCAAACACTGATACTGCTAAAACGAAGAAGTATAAGTGCAAGAAAAAATTAGATCAACTTATTAAAACTAAATATTCAGCAAGCGATTTTTTAGATTAGGATGAACAGAGAATATGATTACTCCGAACTTATAGAAGACTATTTAACAGGGAAGCTTCCTGAAAAGCAAAGGCTTGAATTAGAAGCTCAGCTGGAAAGAAACCCGGATTTACAAAAGGATTATATGCTTCAAAAAGACATTATTAGTTCTATAGAGAACACGAGGAAGGCAGAGTTAAAAACAATGCTCAACAATGTGACCATTAGCTCTGGGAACGGATTCAATTATTTCCCTGTGCAGATTGCCGGGGCATTGTTGGTTTCTTCTATGCTGGCGGTAGGTGCCTATTATTATTTATCGGACGATGGTCAAAACCTAAGTGAAAATAGTCCCATTTACGTTGAGCCCACCCCTCCAAATGATGCGCCTGCTCAAAACATTCCACAGGTCACCACCGACAGTGAAGGCAAATTGATAGAAGAAACCGCTACTGCACTTGAGGAACCTTCAGAAAAACCTTCAACGGAAAACAACCTGCCTGTGGTACCGGAAGAAAATTCTGGCGAGCATTCAACATCGAATTCATCACCAGTTATAATTGAGGAAAAAGCAACTTCAGGTAACCTAGAATCGCAGCCTGGCGGCACTGAATTGAATGTTGAAACAAAAAAAGACAGGAACCATGCTTTTCATTATCAATATTATGAAGATAAACTTTTCTTGTATGGCGACTTTAAGGGAAATGGTTATGAAATAATCAAGCTTTCCTCTCCTTCAGGTTTAAGGCTTTATATGTCATATGATGGACAGTTTTTTAAAATGGAAAAAAGCAGAAAAATAAAATCTTTTGAACTTGTGGAAGATCCTGCTTTGATAGAACAGCTTCAAAAATTGAAAACCAAATAAATTTTTTTTAAATTTAATCAAAAAGATCAGGCAGAAGCGCCTGATCTTTTTTTGTTTTGTTCAATATTGAGAAATATGAAATAAAAACTTGCATCCTGAATTAAAAAACATAATATATATGAAGGTGGGCCGTATTTAAATTTTAATTATTAACTTTGAAAAGTTGATTATGAACAATTTTAAGAGACCAAAGAAATTCAGGAAAAAAAAGAAGCTTGGCAGCTATCCTTATGTAAGTGTAGTTTTCAGCATTACTTTGGCCCTTTTTGTAATTGGATTATTTGGTCTTTTGCTTTTGCATGCACAAAAACTGACCCAAATCATCAAAGAAAATGTTGAGGTGCAAATTTACCTGAATAAGTATATTACGGATAACGACAGGATTAAGATCAATCAAACATTGGCCTCAAAAGAGTTTATTTTTGTTAAAGACGGTGAAGCTCAAATTGAATTTTTATCTAAAGAAGAGGCCGCACAGCAATTTATAGAAGATACTGGTGAAGACTTTGTTGAATTCCTTGGGGACAACCCGCTCCATGATGCTTATACCATCAAATTAAAACCTGAATTCCAAAATAGCGAGCAGTTAAAGATTATAAAATCAGAAATTGAATCCATGCCTGGCATACATGAGGTAACTTATGTTGAGTCGCTCATCAATTCCATCAATAAAAATGTAAGGCAGGTAAGTTTTATTTTAGCATGTTTTGCGGCCATCTTATTAATCACTGTGGTGATCCTCATTAACAACACCATTAAACTTGCGCTGTTTTCACAGCGCTTTTTAATCAGGTCCATGCAACTTGTTGGAGCCACTTCTTCATTTATTCAACGGCCTTTTCTTGTGAGGGCTACAGTTCATGGCACTTTGGCAGGAATAGCAGCTTCTATTATGCTTGCAGGCTTATTGACCTATACCAACAGGCAGGTACAGGACCTTTCTGCCCTTCAGGAAAGGGACCAAATTTTAATATTATTCGTATTTATTGTTCTTACTGGAACCTTCATTGGATTCATTAGTACCTATTATTCTGTAAAAAAATATCTTCAAATGTCATTGGATGACCTTTATTAATTATGGAAGAAAAAAATAAATTGGCTTTTACCAGAAAAAATTATATTCTCATGCTCATCGGAATTGGAATATTGATTTTAGGGTTCACAATAATGTCGCTAGATACTGAACCTTACGGTTTTGGATTTTTGGGCCTTACCTTAGGTCCAATTGTGGTGATGATAGGATTTATATTTCAATTTTTTGCAATTTTGCATAAATCCAAGGATTAATAATGACCTATTTACAAGCTATCATCCTTGCGATAGTAGAAGGGCTCACAGAATTTTTACCAGTTTCTTCTACAGGACATATGATTATTGTTGCCTCGTTGCTGGGGATCAATACATTAGAAATAACCAAAATCTTCAATGTAAACATCCAATTCGGGGCCATCCTTGCAGTAGTTGTTCTTTACCGGCACAAATTTTTCAATGTGTCTAATCTAAATTTTTATTTAAAGCTTTTCGTTGCTTTTGTACCTGCGGCAGTATTTGGTTTTATACTCAATGATTATATTGACCAGATGCTGGAGAATGTGCTGATTGTTGCAGCCTCTCTGGTACTTGGCGGGATTGTACTTATTTTTATAGACAAACTATTTAAAGACCCGTTATATCATGAGGAACAAGAAATAACATTTTTATCAAGTTTCATGATTGGTTTTTTTCAATGTATGGCTATGATACCGGGAATTTCCCGGTCTGCCGCCACAATTATTGGAGGAATGTCCCAAAAATTATCAAGAAAACTCGCGGCGGAATTTTCATTTTTTCTTGCTGTACCTACCATGTTTGCCGCCTCTCTTTACAAATTATATAAAGGATACCATCTTATAAATGCAGAAGATGTTGAAGTTCTTGTTATTGGTAATGTGGTAGCTTTTTTAGTGGGTATCGTTGCCATTAAATTTTTTATTTCCATTCTTACCAAATATGGGTTCAAAGCTTTTGGTTATTACAGGATAATACTTGGCGTAATTATCTTGCTTTTGGTGTTTGCCGGGATAGATTTAAGGATCTAGACAAAGGGCTCTTTTCTTTAATAGCCCCTGCACCATAATAACTTTTAAAATTGGCCATCTAATATTTTAGTATATGAAAAAATGGGATTTTGAAGCTGGGGAGCTTTTGCTTATCGATAAACCATATACATGGACGTCATTTGATGTAGTAAAAAAAATCCGTAATGCCATAAAATTAAAAAAAATAGGACATGCAGGAACATTAGATCCACTTGCCACTGGATTGTTAATTCTTTGTACCGGAAAGATGACCAAGCAAATCGATAATTTTATGGCAAAAGAAAAAGAATATACCGGCAGCCTTGTATTAGGCAAAACAACGCCTTCATTTGATCTTGAAACTGAATTTGACTCTTCTAACGAAATTTCTCATTTAACTGAAAACCAAGTGATGGCCGGTTTAAACCCTTTTTTAGGGGAAATAGATCAAATCCCTCCTTCTTTTTCTGCAATTAAAGTAGATGGGGAAAGGGTTTATAAAAAAGCAAGGGCTGGTGAAATCGTAGTTTTAAAACCAAGAAAGGTTGAAATAAATGAATTTTCGATTACCAAGATCGAATTTCCGGAAATCCATTTTAAAATTGTTTGTTCAAAAGGAACTTATATTAGAAGCCTGGTGCGGGATTTTGGTGCAAATTTAGGAGTAGGGGCTTATATGTCCTCCTTGCGCAGAACCAGGATCGGTGAGCACACAATAGAAGATGCCTATAATATGGATACATTTCTTTCTGAACTTAAGAGCAGTAAATCTTTAAATTAGGATGCCTAAACAATTCAGTATAATTTTAATTTCTTTAATTGCAACATAATTCCTTGATAAGGAAGAGTTAAAAGCACTCATTTTAATATAGCCACAAATCCAATAAAATTCTGGATTTTTATAGAGACCATTTAATTAGTGTAGACTTGCATGAAGATATACCAGGGTGTAGAAGATTTTCAAAAGCTTGATTTTGCGGTAGTTACCAGCGGCACTTTTGATGGTGTCCATGTAGGTCACCAAACAATCCTTACCAAGCTTAAGGAAATGGCACAGAAACTAGGTGGGGAAACCGTTTTAATAACTTTTTGGCCCCATCCCCGGTTTGTATTAAACCCTGATGATGAATCAATAAAACTACTGACGACCTTTGAAGAAAAAACAAATTTTTTAAAAAAAGTTGGAATTGATCATCTTGTGAGCATCCCCTTTACAAAAAATTTCTCACAGATGAGCTCTGAAGATTTTATCAAAGAAATATTGGTAAATAAAATTGGCACAAAAAAACTTGTGATAGGTTATGACCACAGGTTTGGAAAAAATCGCCAAGGTAGCTTTGACCATTTGAAAGCCAATGCGCCCTCTTATGGATTTGAGGTGGATGAAATCCCCAGAAAAGATGTAGACGATGTAGCAGTGAGCTCAACCAAAATCCGTAAAGCCCTGGAACAGGGAGAAATTCACACTGCAAATGAATTTCTTGGCAGACCTTATAGTATCTCTGGTATCGTGATCCCCGGCGATAAGCGTGGCAGGATACTTGGCTTTCCTACAGCCAATGTTTATGTCAAAGAAAAATATAAATTAATACCCGGCGATGGTGTGTATGCCGTAAAAGTAATACACCAGGGCGAAGAATATAAAGGGATGTTGAACATTGGCTACAGGCCAACTTTTGGTGGGCAGGATAAAACAGTAGAAGTAAATATTTTTAATTTCAACAAAGAAATATACCAGCAAAACCTAACGCTTCACCTGATAGCCTTAATAAGAAATGAAATCAAATTCAATAATGCCGATGAATTAAAAGAACAGCTCCTAAAAGATAAAGAAGAAGCAAAAAAAGTATTGGGGCTTTAGTTTAAAAATTCAAATTATGATCAACAAAATAGTGAATTCTGTACAAGATGCTTTATATGACATTGAAGATAATGTTACCATAATGTTTGGTGGTTTTGGATTAAGCGGCATCCCCGAAAATTGTCTCAAACAGCTTTTGCATATGGGCACCAAAGGCCTCACTTGTATTTCAAATAATGCAGGCATTGACGATTTTGGAATAGGGCTGCTGTTGAAAAATGGCCAGGTTAAAAAAATGATCTCATCTTATGTAGGGGAAAATGCTGAATTTGAAAGGCAGCTGCTATCTGGCGAGCTAGAAGTTGACCTGATTCCTCAGGGCACGCTGGCTGAACGTATAAGGGCAGGTGGCGCAGGCATCCCTGCATTTTATACCCCAGCCGGTTTTGGGACGGAAGTTGCTGATGGCAAAGAAACAAGGGAATTCCAAGGCAAAATGTACCTTCTGGAACATTGGTTAAAAGCAGATTTTGCCTTGGTTAAAGCATGGAAAGGAGATACTGCTGGAAATTTAATTTTTAAAGGAACGGCCAGGAACTTCAACCCATTAATGGCTGCCGCAGGTAAAACTACCATAGCCGAAGTAGAGCATTTAGTTCCTGTTGGCACTTTGGACCCAAATTTTATACATACACCAGGAATATATGTGCAAAGAATATTTGAAGGTAAAAATTATGAAAAGCGGATCGAGCAAAGGACTATCAGGCAATCAAATAAATAAAAATTGATCAGATAACTTCATCTTAAAACTCCTACTATATGGCTTTAGACAAAACAGGAATAGCTAAAAGAATAGCAAAAGAAGTTAAAGACGGGTTTTATATTAACCTGGGCATAGGCATCCCTACATTAGTGGCAAATTATATCCCAGAATATATCGATGTTGTTCTACAGTCAGAAAACGGATTGCTTGGCATTGGGCCCTTCCCTACTGAAGATGAAGTTGACCCTGATCTGATAAACGCTGGCAAACAAACCGTGACCATGAAGCCTGGTTCTGCATTATTTAATTCTGCAGAAAGTTTTGCCATGATACGAGGGGGGCATGTGGACCTAACAATACTTGGGGCCATGGAAGTGTCTGAAAACGGTGATATTTCCAATTGGAAAGTGCCTGGAAAGATGGTGAAAGGAATGGGTGGTGCTATGGACCTTGTAGCTTCTGCAGACAATATAATTGTGGCGATGCAGCATGTAAGCAGGTCGGGTGAATCTAAAATACTGAAAAAATGTACTTTGCCTATTACAGGCTTGAAATGTGTCAATAAAATTGTTACTGACCTTGCAGTTCTTGAAGTTCTCAAAGAAGGTGGCTTTAAATTACTTGAAAGAGCACCAGGAGTATCTGTAGAGGAAATAAAGGCTGCAACAGAAGGCAAACTCATTATCGAAGGTGAAATTCCAGAAATGATTTTACATTAATTGTAATCATCCACTCAACCTCATTTAGTTATCAATTGCCCACAGTTTAAACTGTGGTTTATTGTTTAATAATAAAGGGCATTTTTTTCATATCATTTATCGTCCATGTAATAAATTCCATTTATCTATAAAAAAAATTAAGAAGGAGATGAAGATAATTGTATAGGAAATTCGTTACTACTAACAATCTATCTAAATCAATATCCTTCCGGTTATGACTATTTTTAAATCAACCCGTTATATTTATTTGATCATATTTTCTTGCTCGCTGCTGCTTTCCTGCGACAAAACAGGAGAGCCTTTCTCTACTATTGAAGAAGACAAAAAAATAGGATTGCAGGTTGCTGATGAAATTGAGGCCAATCCTGATGACTATCCGCTACTAGATGAAGCAGCTCATCCTTTTGCCTATACATATTTAAGAAATATGGCAAAAGAAGTCTTGAATTCAGGACATGTAAAATATAAAGATGAATTTGTTTGGCAGATTAAAATAATACACGATGATTCGGTATTAAACGCTTTTGCAGCTCCCGGTGGATATTTGTATTTTTATACAGGACTTATAAAATATCTGGACAAAGCGGATGACCTTGCAGGAGTAATGGGACATGAAATAGCACATGCCGATAAAAGGCACAGTTTAAAACAAATAGAACGGCAAATGGGGCTTAATGCACTAATAAGCCTTGCTTTAGGAAATGATCCTGGCCAAATACAGGAAATCGCTGCGTCTCTCGCTGGAAACCTAACTTTGCTACAGTTTAGCCGTGACGCAGAAACAGAAGCAGATATGGCATCGGTTGAATATCTGGCTGAAACTCCATACCAATGCAATGGGGCTTTTTCTTTCTTTCAAAAACTTATAGACGGCAAACAGGCTGGCAGCACACCTACTTTCTTGAGCACACACCCTAACCCGGAAAACAGGATCCAGGAAATCAATAATAAAGCACAAGAGATGGGCTGCAGTATAGTACCTTTAAATCCCCCATCGTATCAGGATTTCAAAAACAGCTTGCCTAAATGATCATCAATTAAATATTTTTTAATTTATTTCTTGAATTAAAAGGATCTTATTGTTCTCTTTACAGGATTAAAAATATTTATAAATGAAAAAGTCTGATATTAATTTTTCCATAGACCTTGACGAAGCTAACATACCAGAGAAAATTATCTGGAACGCTACTGAAAAAGAAGAGGATTTACCTTCTGAAACAAAAGCTATCAGCATTGCATTATGGGACCATGCATTAAAAAATACGCTTAGAATAGATCTTTGGACCAAAGATATGCCTGTAGATGAAATGAAAAGATTTTATATTGATTCTATTGGCGGGCTTGCACAAAGTATATTAAATGCAACGGGCGACGAATATATGTCGAATGAAATACAATTACTGTGCGACCGATTTATTGTGCATCTGGAAAATGAAAGTAAAAAAGCAACAAATTAAACCTTTTTTTAACCTCAAAGGGCTCAAAGTTTAACGCAAAGATCGCTAAGGTTTAGAGCCCGTTCACAATTTTACACATTATACTCATTAGTTTTTCTTTGCGATCTTTGAGGATTCTTAACGTACTTTGCGGTTAACCTTTTTTTAACCGCAAAGTTCGCAAAGGTTGCACAGCCCATTCACCACTATTGTTTTCTTATAATTTTTCTTTGTGTCCTTTGCGGATTCTTAGCGTCCTTAGCGGTTACCTTTTTTTTAACTTCAAAGTCGCAAAGTATAGACGCAAAGTTCGCAAAGTTTGCACAGCCCATTCACTATTAGTGTTTTCTAATAATTTTTCTTTGTGTTCTTTGCGGATTCTTAGCGTCCTTTGGGTTAACCTTTTTTTTAACCGCAACGTGAAAATTCAATTTTACCACTTCAATGCAGGAATTTTAATTTTGGAAATATAATGTTCCAAAGAATGGGATAATTTTGGCAAAAGTATTCCCCTTTTACTTCCTAAAGCACTGTACATAGGCCGTGTAGCCATATAATTAAATTTTGCAGATGGAATTCCTATAATATTTTTTGGATTTAATCCAGCAATTTTTGCAGCATTTGTTGCAAATTCTGCCCAGGAAATTTCGCCTTCATTTGCCAGGTTCCAGATGCCACTTTCATTGTCTACCAATAAGTCAAGGGTAGCATGTACCATGTCCGGCACATAGGTTGGAGAAACAATTAGATCGTTTGCTGCCATAAATGGTTTTCCCACTGCAATTGTTTTTAATGTCAAAGCCAAAAAATTATAATCGTCCCAAGGTCCGAAAAAAGCACTTGTCCTTATTACCAATGCCCCCGGATGATTCGTTAAAACTATTTTTTCAGCTTCCATTTTTGACTGCCCATAAATTCCTAAAGGCCTTGTGGCATTATTTTCCAGGTAAGGGACATTTCTTTTCCCATCAAAAACCAGGTCGGATGAAAAAGTCAGGAATTTAATATTTTGCTCATTACATTTTGAGGCAAGCAATCCTGGACCAATGGTATTTTCCCTGAAACATTTGTTTTTTTCTATTTCAGCCTCATCAACCCGAACATAACCAGCTGCATTTATTATTGCCCAGGGATTATATTTCTTTAATACATCTTCAATTTGCACCTCATTGGCAATATCTAAATCCGTCCTTGTAAGAAGTTTATGTGGCAGGCCTCTTAAATGGCAAATTTTAGAAAATGCAAACCCTAATGATCCTGTTGCCCCGGTAATTAGTATGGGTCTTGCATCTTCTTTTGACGTGGCTGACTTAATTTCTATATGATTTGTTTTCTTTATAGTGTGAGGATAAATAATCCTCTCTTCCCTTTCCCACCATCCTGGGGTATCGAGGATAGGATGGTTAAATTCTTTTCCATTGGCAATTGACTTCACAATATGTGCAATTGCTGTTGCCCGGGGTTTAGGTCCTTTTACGTCAAAAGCCCCAGATTCGTAAAACCCGGCATCTAAAGTTACCAAGCTGTTCCAATCAAATGTACCTAATAAGGCCCAGCAGGTTATTGCTTTTACGGCATATCCTTCTTCTGAAAGCTTTTTGCAGTTATTCCAGGCTTCATAAATCCACCGTACCTGCTCTTCCCTGCTGCAGCCTAAATGTACCTCCGTCAAAGCCACAGGAATATCGTACCGATCAAGTGTTTCCTTTAAGATATTTTTGAACCCTGCACGCTCTACACTTCCTATTCTTACCGCCTCAACATCGGCATAACAATGCCTTCCGTTTCCTCCATGCAAATACTTTGGGTAATTGTTGATCCTATGGTCGAGGAAACGCTCACTGGTAAGGTAATGATTGATTCCTATAATATCAGGTGGGCATGGATGGTCTAAAAAATAACCCAACAAAGTCTCTTCTATTCCTGCGTTAATAAAATAATCCCACATAATATGTCCCGGCTTTACTTTTCCGGCCAACAAATCAAGGCTCAGCCACCTTCTTTCATTTTCAAAATCTGCTTGGTACTTAAGGATTTTTGTGCTATGGATTTTACCCATGTCTTCGGTTTGAACTAATTTGGCATCCGGGTTTACTGACCTGATTGCTTTCATAGCTTTTACAATGCCAAGACATTGATAGAGCAGTGCCTTTGAAAATTGAATGTCAGAATTGCCATGAGGGTACCAAAGGCCATATAGCCCACTAAACCTAGCAGTAGTAAGAGGCTCATTAACAGGGGTATACAATACTACTTTTGGATATCTTTTAGCAAAAGCGTATGCATATTCTGCCAAAAGATCAGGGAATTCAGGATCATTCAGGTCGGTATATGCCGGACCGCTACCATGATGCAACAGTCCGGCAATAGGTTCCAGACCTAAATCAAACAGCTTAGCCAATCTGTCATCGCTCCAGCCCCAATTAGCTTTGCCAGGGCCTTCTGGTGCCAGGTGTTCCCATAAAAATGGGTACCTGATCTTTTTTATCCCCAATGAAGCAAATTTTTCAAGGTCTTCAATACGATTTGAATGGCCACTTTTCGCAATCTGGTTGAAAAACTGTCCGCCAACCCTATTAATGGTACATTCCAAACCTCCCCATACTTCAATGGGATGCATAATGGATACTTTTTTCGCTTCTTAAAAGTTGTTTTGCTTGTATTTTTTTAAATACTGCCAATGCCTGGGCCACTACCTGATCCATATTATAATACTTATAAGTGGCCAACCTTCCTACAAAGTGCACATCGGGGTCAATTTCTTCAGCTAGTTTCTCATACCTTTTGTACAAGTCGTAATTCTCTTTTTGTGGGACAGGGTAGTATGGGTCGCCTTCTGCCTTAGGATATTCATAAACGATACTTGTCTTTTTGTGCTGTTGCCCTGTAAGGTACTTAAATTCCGTTATCCTGGTATAAAGATGGTCATTAGGGTAATTTATAGTTCCTGTATTTTGAAATACTTCCTTATCATGCGTTTCATGAACAAATTCTAATGAACGATAGGGCAATTTTCCAAACCTAAAATTAAAATATTCATCAATAGGTCCAGTATAAATTATTTCCTTGTACGGAATAAGGTTCATAATATCCTTATAATCCGTGTTTAACATGATGTTGATATTTGGATGCAAAAGCATGTTTTGAAACATCCTTGTATATCCATGCAAAGGCATCGCCTGATAAGTATCCGTAAAATAGCGGTCGTCCCTATTGGTCCTGGTGGGAACCCTTGCCGTGACAGAAGCATTCAGTTCTGAGGGGTCCAATCCCCATTGTTTACGGGTATATCCTTTAAAGAACTTTTCATATAGTTCCCTCCCCACTTTGCTTATTACTACATCTTCGGAAGTTGTTATGTTTTTTACGTTTTCAGCAACTGATGCAAAAAAATCTTCCAGTTCTGTTGAGTTAAAAGAGAAACCATATAGTTTATTTATAGTATCAAGATTAATAGGCATAGGTACCATCATGCCATCCACACTTGCCAATACCCGATGCTGGTAGTCGCGCCATTTTGTAAATTTCCCTAAATATTCAAAAACATCTTTTGAATTTGTATGGAATATGTGGGGGCCATATTTATGGACCAATATTCCATGGTCGTCAAAATGGTCATAAGCATTACCTGCTACATGGTTTCTTTTGTCGATTAATAAAACCTTTTTGTTTGATTCCCTTGCGAGCCTTTCGGCAAGTACACTCCCCGCAAAACCAGCACCTACTATCAGGTAATCGTACATCAATGTTCCACCTACTTTGGCATCTTCTTTTGCTGTATTTTCAATAGATATCATTATAGAGGAAGCTTTGTCTTCCAAAGTTGTATTAATGATAGTTCTCATCCTTGACCAGGTAGAATCCCAAGAATTAGTAACTAAAAAATCCTCAACCTTCTGCAACCACTTTTTATTGTTCTTTTGAACCAGGGCTTTACTCAATGCATCTTTAAAAGTCTTAACATTGTCAGCAATATGCACAAGTCCATTTTCGCCATAAGGACGAATCACATCCATTATAGAGGTAGATATTACCGGTTTAGCAGCACAAAGGTATTCGGGAGTTTTTGTTGGACTGATAAACCTCGTAGATTCATTTCTGGCAAATGGCAACATGGCTACATCCCAATGTGCCAAATATTGTGGTAAAACCTTATAATCTTTTGGGCCGAGATAATAAATATTGGCTTTTCTTGGCAGTGTGCTTGGGTCTATCTTAACGGTTGGACCTATCATTACAATGTTCCAATCAGGACATGCCTCAGCTACACCATCGAGCAATTCAATATCCAACCGCTCGTCAATGACACCAAAAAAGCCCAGCCTTGGATGTGGAATATCTTTTTGATCTTCAGGGTCTGTTTTGAACAAGCCACTTGAAAAATGTTCCTTATCAATACTGCTTGGAAAAGGATGGATATTGGCATGCTTGTTTTTTTTATATTCATATAAACTTTGCCCCCCTGTAAAAACAAGGTCTGCCATTTTAAACAGGCGTTCTTCATTTTGGAGTAAATTTACAGGAGCACCTTTAAAATGGGAAAGCTCATCCATACAATCATAAATTGTCATCAAAGGCCTTAGATGGTCAGTAAAGGACAAAGCCATTGGGGTTAAATACCATAAAAGGAAATTTTGGATAGCTTTGCCTGCCATCAAATCATTTACAAGATTTCTTAATGCTGCATGGACCTCTTCTTCATTAGGCAAATTTCTTAGATGTGGGACCACTACATTTACACCCTCTTCTACAGCATTAATCTCGTAATAATCTTTTTCAGGCGAATCAAAAATAGGTTCTTCAATAAAATATACACGATAATGCTTGGCTACGCGTGTCATTATGTGCTGTGGGCGCTGAAAAACAAAGTTCCACCTAAGGTGTGACAAGCAAACAAAATCTTGGATTTCTGGCTTATTGCCTATCTCTTTATTTAAAGTAGATGTTTTTTTATCTCGGTTGTTGGTATAACCATTGATTGGTTTACAATTATCAAATTTAGAATTTTTAAGGATACTTCCATTGGATGATTTTCCTAACAGATCATTATTGGGTACAGTACCTCTTTCTTGGATATTTAATTTGTTCATATATAAAAATATAGGAGTAAAAAATTGTTAAAGAATTAGATTCTTTATTTAAAAAATCAACAGGAATAAAAGAGAAAAATTAAAGCATTATATTATGGGAATAATAACGAAGATCATATAATATAGTTGATTAAATTGCTCAAATAAATAATGATCATAAATTTAGATCAAAAACTATGTACTTATTTACATGTTTTCATTTATTTTTTGATCTTTATCTGCTGATTTTGAATAAGTTGCAGAAAAATTAAATTAAAATTCCATTCCAATTGAACTAAAAAAACAATCATATGACCATAGCTGAAAATAAATCATTTTGGGTGAACAATGAACATTCCCGTTGGCTAAAAGATAGTGACATGGTAAA
>JALZND010000222.1 GCA_030857845.1 Bacteroidota bacterium
TTAAATATCCTTCATAGTCTCCTATTTCTTGAAAACCTAATTGATTTAGGTAAAAATCTCTTGTGGCAGACTTATTACGCATTGGTAATTTTGGGTTTATGCTGGTCAGCATTATTTTAAATTTTAAGTGATTTTTATTATAAGACTGGAATATATAAAAAACTGGCTATACCATCAAGCAGGGACTTAAATATAGCGGGTAAACCATTTTGAACCGACACCCTGTGGGTGAACCGAATTCCTTCCGAAAATACTAAATTGGCGTTAAATTTAAACAATTAATATCGGGCCTTTTATTTTTGGACATGCCAAACCAATTGGCGAACCATGATAGCCCAAGGCACATTTGTCAGGAATTCATATGAAGAAATACAGGAAGCTTATGAAGATTATAGAAATGGGAAATTTGGAAAATGGGAATCCAAGTAAACGCTTCTATTTTTTATTGATATAGCCATCGTTATTTAACTCTATCCAATAACCATCAGGGTCTACAAAGTATATTTGGGTGACGCCATCAACCCTTAAAGTACGGGTTTTAGCTTTGCCAGCCCAATTTGTCCATTCAATATTCTGGCTTTCCAGATTTGTAATAAAGGCATCAATTGACTTTACTGTAAAGCATAAATGATTGTTTTTATTCCTGCTTAATGGTTTTTCTGCACCACCAATTAAATGAAGCTGTCCTTTTCCTCCCATACTAAACCATTCATGAAAGCCATCTTTAAAAGGTTCCGGTATGCTTTTCAGCCCAACAACAGTCTCATAAAATTTTTTGCTTTTTTCCAGGTCATGCACATGGAGTGCTAGGTGGTTCAACGAAATAGTGCCTTGTTCAGCTTCGCCGTTTTGGCCAATGGATGGATGATTGATTAACATTGTTAAAATAAATATAAATAAAGTTGTTCGCAGCATTTTTTTAAGTTTAAGGTTATCATTACCTGATTATAAATTTTATAAATTAAATTATTTTAATTTATAAAATTATCTTAATTGCGTAAGCTTCATTAAAATTAACTTTTGAATTTAAATTAAAAAATAAAGCTTTAAGATAAATGATAAAAATAAGGCCTTAAGTAAAAATTCACATAAGGCCTTATGAATTAAATATTTTTAAAATTTTCTCATTATAGAAACCCTATAAACATCCTAATTGAAAAATTACAGATGAAAGTCTTTGGTGACAGCCTTTGCCCCATCAAGTTATTCTAATGCTTTAACTCCTGGAAGAGTCTTTCCTTCCATATACTCCAACAATGCCCCACCTCCGGTAGACACATATGATACTCTTTCACCATAACCTAAAGAGTTGACAGCTGCAGCAGAATCACCTCCTCCAATTAAAGAAAATGCACCATTGTTTTCAGTAGCATCTACTACAGCTTGCGCAATTTGATTAGTACCCTGAGCAAAATTTGAAAATTCAAATACCCCCATTGGGCCATTCCATAAGATGGTCTTTGATTGCTGGATTGTTTTTGAGAACAATTCCCTCGCTTCAGGACCGATGTCTAAACCCATCCGGCCATCAGGGATTGCATGGTTTTGTGAGATTTGGATATCAGCGTCATTGCTAAATTTATCTGCAGAAATAGAATCAATAGGCAATTTTAAATCAACACCTTTTTCTTTTGCTTTCTTGATCAGGCTTTTTGCAAGGTCAAGTTTATCTTCTTCAACAAGTGAATTGCCAATGTTCCCCCCAAGTGCCTTAAAGAAAGTATATGACATTCCACCTCCAATTATTAAGTTATCAACTTTGTCCAAGAGTTTATCGATCAATAGTATTTTGTCGGAAATTTTTGCTCCTCCCATTATTGCCGTAAAAGGCTTTTGTGGGCTTTCTAAAAGTTGCTTTGCATTTTCCACCTCAGCTGACATAACATAGCCGGCAACTTTATCGGTAAAAAAGTCGGCAATTACTGCAGTGGAAGCATGTGCCCTATGGGCAGTTCCAAAAGCATCATTGACATAAACATCCCCTAACTTTGACAATTTTTCGGCAAATTTCCTGTCGCCTGCCTCTTCTTCTGTATAAAATCTTAAGTTTTCAAGCAATAATATTTCCCCATCCCTTAAGTTGGCAGCTTTCTCTTTAGCCTGCTGTCCAATACAATCATCAGCGAATTGTATATCCCTGTTAAAAGCTTTGGATAAATATGGGATAACATGTTTTAATGAAAATTTATTTTCAGGACCTTTTTTTGGCCTCCCTAAATGCGACATTAGGATAACAGCTCCACCATCATTCAAAATTTTATTGATAGTGGGTATTACTGCTTTTAACCTGGTATCGTCTGAAATCTCAAATTTATCGTTCAGGGGAACATTAAAATCGACCCTGATCAAGGCTTTTTTATGATTGAAATTGTAATTGTCAACAGTTTTCATTGAAATAAATAGTTAAGGTTGAAAACATCAAAAAGTAATATGTGTAAAAATCTTTTATAGCAGCGAAGGTAGTTATTTTTTTCTAAATCGAATATATTTAGTTAGTCGCCGCTCTTTTGAGCCTATCGTTTATAGCTTTTCCCAAACCCTTATCAGGCACATATTCTCCAAAAATATACTCAACTGGAAGGCTGTCGAGGTACCTCATGGCAGCAAAAAGATTTTTGGCTGCTTCAGCAATGTCTCCAGTCCTTGAAAGCGCTACTTGCCTGCTTTTATCCATTACATCAAAGTGGTCCTTAAAAGAAAGAATGGCAGCACAATGAGGTCCATGTTCAACTAATAATTCTGCAATATTTCCAATTTTAAACGATTTGGAAGGAGAATAATGGCTTTTTAACATGCCTGGTGCTTTGGGGTTTGAGCTTGAAACTGCATTTACTTTCACTTTCCCAATGATGTTTTCAATTTCATTCAACTCCATTCCACCCAGGCGCAATACCACGGGGCCCATTTTTTCAAACCCTATTATTGTAGATTCAATTCCTATTTTACAAGGTCCTCCATCGAGGATGTAAGGGATTTTTTTGCCTAATTGATCCGCAACATGTTGTGCAGTAGTAGGGCTGATATATCCAAAAGGATTGGCGCTTGGAGCTGCTACAGGAAAATCCAATGACTTTAACAAGGATAATGTAAGCTCATGATTGGGAATTCTTACCGCTACGGTAGAAAGGCCAGCTGTAACAATATCCGGAATCACTGCTTTTTTTTCCAACAACAATGTTAACGGTCCGGGCCAGCACCTTTTGGCCAAGATCAAGGCTTCTTCCGGAATGCGTTCTACATATTCCCTGATTTTATCCAGGCTATCGGTATGGGTAATAAGTGGGTCAAAATTTGGCCGGTTTTTAACTTTAAAAATTTTTATTACTGCTTCGGCATCATAAGCATTACCACCCAAGCCATAAACTGTTTCAGTAGGGATTGCTACTAACTGTTGGTTTTCAAGAAGCTGCCTAGCATGTAAAATATTTATTCCAATTTCTACCATTTTGCTTTTAACAAATGCCAAATTCTTTGGATATTCATCTCGTTTTGCTAAGTCAGAGTAAAATAATATCAAAAAACTTTCCAAAAGTTTAAAACTTTTGGAAAGTTCTGCTAACCGCTAACCTCAATCTGCAATTTTAAATTTTCCAAAAGTATAAAACTTTGGAATCCCTCTCTTAATTTCAATACTGGGATTTACAAGTTTTTTAACTAATTTAAAATTAAGTAAAGGTAAAACAAATAAAGGAAAAAATTAATGGAGAGCCATCAATTACAATACTGGTTTATGGTAGCCCGAGCTTCTGCATAACCAAGTTTTTCAGATTGTTTAAAGTACATGCATGCCCCTTCAAGGTTATCCAGCTCCATTTCTGTTCTACCGAGCCAATAAATAGCAGGTGCAAATTCAGGGTCAATATTTAATGCGTGGACAAAGCTGTTCTTCGCTTTTTCCGTACTGTCCATTGAAAACAAGATTTTTGCATAATTATAATATGCATTTTTATCCTGGTCATCCAGCTTAAGTGCAAATTCAAAATCCTTTTTTGCACTCATTATATCCTGAAGGTCATAATAGATTGTTCCCCGGTTGATGTATATATCATTTATGTTTGGCCTGATAACAATTGCCCTTGAATAATCTGCCAATGCTTCCCATGGCTTTTTTTGCGCCCTTTTTGCGTTTCCCCGGTTATAATAAGAGGTATATGAAGTACTGTCTATTGCGATGGATTTAGAATAATCAGAAATGGCCTCTTCAAATTTCTGCAGTTCAAAGTTGGCCACACCTCTTCCATTATATGCCTCCGCACGCGCTGCATCTTTTTCAATGGCCCTGTCAAAATATTCTATTGCCCGTTGGTAATCTTGGTCGTCTAGGAGGGACTTGCCTTTATTTATAAGTTCATCCGTAGATGGTGAACACGATGAAAACAACGCAATGGCAACCAGTCCAAAAAGCAGCATTTTATTCATTGTCCTAATTTTTTGTTTCAAATATAATGTGAAACAATTGATGGTGAAGCATTTCAGTGTAAGAACTTCGAAAATTATTACTGAACCCTTATAAAGTATATTAAAATGTGTAAAATATTTATACTTATTTATTTGATAATCTATACAAACAATTATTAAATGGATAGGTTTCAAAAGCAAAAAAGCTGCTAATTTGCTCATTTATTTAAATAATATCAGGTTTTAAATGATTTGTCCAAATTATAGAAAAATTATTTTTTGGGCATTTTTTATTATAAAAATTACATGAAAGAGGTATTTACAATGTCTGGATTTTATAGGTGAGGGTGCTATAGTAATTTTAGGATATTAAATAAGGGGATCAAATCCCTAATCTAATAGTAAGTGTTTAGTTTTGGTTAATTGTTTATTTGAGGTTGATTTAATAACCCCGGCTTCAGGCACCGGGGTTATTGCTTTTATGGCCTTTTATATAATATGTTGTGCTTCCCAGTTATTGTCTTGATATATTAAAATCAAATTAAGCGTTCTCCCTAACCTTAACTTTTTTCCTTAGCTTCGAAATATAAAAAGCGAGCATCAAAATAATTAAAAAAGTAACCAGAATGGTTGATTGGTATTTAAACATCCTGTTGTTTACAGTTACTACCTGTTGTTCCAGCTCTGCTGTTTTTATGTTCCTTTGATTTGAAAGATTATTCAAACTAGCCAGCTGGCTTTCCAATTCAATAATTTTTTGATCATTTTCAGGGTCAGGGGAAGTCTGTTTTGGTGATGTTTCTTTCCTGTATTCTTTTCGTAGCGCTGAAATTATTTGTGAATCTTTTTCCACAATATCTTTAAGTATTTCTGTGGTATTCCGAAGATCTTTTTTTGATTTTTTCCCTAGCAATGAAGTAGTTTGTGATTCGGCTTCTTGAAGTTGTTCTAAAAGCTCCTGCCTTTCATGGATGAGCCTTTCATAGTTTTGAGAAAAAGCCAACTGGCTTTGAATGAAGAAAAGGATGAATAGAATTGAAATTTTTCCACGCATAGTCAAAAATTTTATTGTAATACAGGTGATGTAGCGGTCATGTTTATAAATTTTTTATTCAAATTGTAATGAATTGGATTTTGCTATTATTGATCTAGGTGTTAAACCAATTCATGTTTTTAAAAATCTATGGTAGTTCACGGTTATATTAAAGATAATGTAAAGCCTATTTCAATAAGGTCAGTTCATTTGTTCGTCATTTTATTGAGGTCCCTCCATTGCCCATCATTGACCTGTATTTGAAGCATTCCTGTAAGGAATTTCTGGTAATGTACTGGCATAGGCCATTTTAAAGTATACATATCTACTTCAGTCCTCATCCTATAAAAGAGAACATCGTTGTTGTAAAACAAGGACATAATAACCGGTACATTATACCTTTTATCTGCTACTGTCAGCCATCCGTCCATAACAAATTCCTGCGGTGAATTAAAATCTTTAATATTGGTCAATGGATCCTGGAAGGAGGCAGTAAGGTTAATTACATGGTTACCCAAGTTTACCATAAACAAATCCTTGAAAACGGTAATATCGTTAGGACTCTCTAAAGGGGCAACGGAATTTAAAGGCAGGTTGAATTCGAAAAAATTTTGATTTTCATCAAAGCGGCCAGCAAATTTTTCAGACCTGAAGTCGTAATTTTTATCCGTTGCAAATATTTTTATAAAAACTTCATTAGAAGCAAGGAAAACCTGATTTTGAGCCATGTTCTGACCAAATGCCCAAACTGGGCATA
>JALZND010000019.1:0-881 GCA_030857845.1 Bacteroidota bacterium
GCTCCATTTTAAAATTTTCAGATATCTTTTCGGTTTCACTCGGTGCCACTGACACGTTGAAAGGTTCTTTTGCTTTTTTGCTCGAAATAAAGTACATCGTGACGTCATTAATGTATTTATTGTCTAAGGTATCATATGCTACGACAGAAGTTTTTAAGCTGTCTTGATTAAAAGTATTATAAATCCTGATTGTCTTGTTTTCTTCTATTATATTATGAAACACTCTGACAGTATTACTCTCTGGAATAATTTCATAATCTTTAACATATTTATTGAATTTTATTAGAAAATATTGACCATCAGGCCTGCTGCTTTGTATTTTTAATTCTCGCGTATCTTGTCGGAATAGTTTGATATTGACATTGCTGATACCAGAGTCAAGTTTAATTATATCTTCTTTAAATCCAAAAGATTCAGTAAGAGGATCACATTTTAAATTATCATTTTTATCGATAAAAGAATAAATTCTATATTTATCATTTTTTAAATTCGAAAGTTGAAAATTACCCGCACTGTCTGTTTTGGTAAGATATAAAGGTCTTTTTGTAAATATATCAAGTGTATCATCTGCTTTATAAATCCCTACAATAGCATTAAAGGCGGCTTTCCCTTGCATTAAATGAGTAACGTTCCCTGATATGGATAAAGAGTCAATATAATTTCCAGTACTGAAACCTAATATTATATTTCGTGCCCTGTTACTTTCTGTGATGTCACGTACAGCTTCGCCCATATTAATTGTATAGGTGGTATTGGGCTGAAGTTTATCTTTAAGTTGAAAGGTGACAACGTTATTTTTCACCTTAATTTCATATTTTTCTTCTTCTATAGGAGGGGTAATGATTATTTGCTTCTTTACATCTTCTACTTTAACAGGTTCG
>JALZND010000019.1:891-13825 GCA_030857845.1 Bacteroidota bacterium
GAATTGTACCCTGTTTTGATTAAAATTTAATGTTTGGTCTTTTGGAGTAGAATTGATAAGCACCGGGGCTACAAGATCTTTGGGTCCACCTGTTGGTTGACCCACGTTAGCACACCTTGTTAAGAATAAGGCTATACCTATTATTATCAAAGTTGTACTTAAAGAGTATTTCATTTTTTTAATATGTAGATTAAACTTGAGTAATTTCCATTGTTTTCTTTTGCCCATTTATTTGATTTTAAACCCATCTTAAATGCATTTGAATAATTATTCTTTCCTGATAAATTCTTCTCGCTTAGCATGCTTACATAGAAGGAATCAAATTTCATGGGTAGCACGTCAACTATTTTCATTTTTATTTTTTTCGCAAAATTCCTGAATGAATCTTGATTAAAATGATATAAATGCCTCGGCACATCATAAGCTGCCCAATGTTGTTTGTAGAACCCGCAATCGTATGAAGCTGTATTTGGTACTGCTACACAGATAATACCATTTTTATTTAATCTGTTTTTTAAAGTTTCAATGACTGATTTTAGGTCATGAACATGCTCCAAAACATGCCAAAGGGTTATAACGTCATACTTTTCATTGTCTTGTAATTGTTCCAGGGTATTATATATTTGGATTCCCAGACTTTTTGCATTTTTTGCTGCATTGGTATTGGGTTCAACACCTACCACAGTCCAACCTTTATTTTTACAATATTCTAGATACTGCCCTGTACCACAGCCATAGTCTAATAATTTCCCTTTATGATTTACGTATTTTTTTAAAAGATTGAACTTATTGCCCAGTGTGAATAATCTAACAAATTTATATGCCAGGTTAATTAAATTATTTGAAGCATTTGTATGGGATATATAATCTTGGGAATCATAATATTTTGAAATATTTGGAGGGGTGGGCCGAGGATTGGTAATTTTTAAACCACAAGATTTACATTCAGTGATAGCAAAGCTTTCCTCAGATACCGTAAAATCTTTACAGATTAAAGAGTTTCGTATATCGGTATTATTGCAGACGGGGCAATTCAGAACTTTTTCAAACATATTATTTTCCCAGGTATACCATTAAAATTGATATATCTGCAGGAGAAACACCACTTATGCGGGATGCCTGCCCTATTGTTTCGGGTTTGATTTTACGCAATTTTTCCCGTGCTTCTGTGGAAAGTGCTGATATTTTAGCAAAATCTAGTTCAGGGTTAATTTTAAAAAGGTCCATGGAATTAATTTTTTCCGCAAGCTTTTCTTCTTTTTCAATGTAAGAATCATATTTTATAATGATTTCAGCTTGTTCAAGAACATCTTCATCATACTTGGTAAGGTATGAAGCTAATGCTCCATCCATATTAGCCACTTCCTCTAGTGAAATCTCAGGCCTTTTAAGAAGTTTGTATACAGAAAGCTTTTCTTTTATTGTAGCAGTTTGTAAGGCACCTAAGCTCTCGTTTACCTCATCAGGTACAACCTTCTTGAATTTCAGGTCATTTATTAACCTATTTACCTGTTCTTTTTTAATTTGCACTTTTTCTAATCGATCTTTAGAGGCAAGTCCTATATTATATCCTATTTCGGTTAACCTGATATCTGCATTGTCTTGCCTCAGCAATATCCTGAATTCTGCCCTGGAAGTAAACATTCTATAAGGTTCTTGTGTGCCTTTATTGATGAGGTCATCTATTAAAACACCAATATATGCATCAGACCTTGTAAGGATGAAAGGATCTTTTTCATGGACCTTGTTATGGGCATTAATACCAGCCATTAAACCCTGACAAGCTGCTTCTTCATATCCTGTGGTACCATTGATTTGGCCTGCAAAGAATAAATTTTCAATTAATCTAGTTTCTAAAGCCTGATTAAGTTGTGTTGGTGGGAAATAATCATATTCTATTGCATATCCAGGCCTGAACATTTTTACATTTTCAAAACCAACAATACTTCTCAATGCTTTTAATTGAACATCTTCAGGCAGCGAGGTAGAAAAGCCATTAACATAGATTTCAATGGTATTCCATCCTTCAGGTTCCACAAATATTTGATGGCGGTCTCTTTCTGAAAATCTGTTTATTTTATCTTCTATTGAAGGACAATAACGTGGTCCAATTCCCTTGATCCTTCCGCTGTACATTGGAGATTTATCGAAGCCAGATTGAAGTATAGCATGTACTTCCGGGCTTGTATAGGTTATATAGCAGCTTTTTTGTTGAGCAAGTGGTTTTGTATCCGTATATGAGAACTTACCTGGTTTTTCGTCACCTTTTTGTTCTTCCATAAGATCGTAGTTCAACGACCGGCCATCAACCCTTGGTGGGGTGCCAGTTTTCATCCTACCTGATTCAAAACCTAATGATACTAGTTGTTCTGTTATTCCCTTTGAAGCTTTTTCTGCTGTCCTTCCTCCCCCAAATCTTTTTTCACCGATACGTATAACACCATTTAAGAAGGTACCGTTGGTAAGCACAACAGATTTCGAATTTATTTCTATTCCCATCCCTGTCTTCACCCCTACTGCCCTTCCATCTTTTACCAGGATTTCTGAAACCATTTCTTGCCAAAAATCAACATTTTTATTTCTTTCGAGCAGCAGCCGCCATTCTTCAGAAAAGAGTGCGCGGTCATTCTGAGTGCGGGGACTCCAAACAGCGGGCCCTTTTGATTTGTTCAACATCCTGAATTGAATCATTGATTTGTCAGATACTATTCCAGACATTCCGCCCAGTGCATCTATCTCCCGAACGATCTGTCCTTTTGCAACACCTCCCATGGCAGGGTTGCATGACATTTGTGCAATGGTATTCATGTTCATGGTTGCAAGCAACACCTTAGAACCCATAGTTGCAGCAGCTGCCGCGGCTTCACAGCCTGCATGACCTGCACCCACAACTATAACATCATATTCTGGAAACATATATTTATTTTTTACTGTTCCACGTGGAACACCTTATAATGAAGGCTTTGTTTGGGAAGATGTTCCACGTGGAACATCTATTTTCTCCCACAAAGATAATGCTTCATTTTCTTTATCCGTCATTAATTTTTTTTCTTGTTTGGATTTATCCTTATAGCCTAATAAATGATATACGCCATGGATAATGATTCTTCTAATTTCTTGGGTTTTTTCCATGCCAAAATTTGAGGCATTTTCAAAGACACGGTCAATACTGATAAAAATGTCGCCAGATACTTTTTCTGCCACATCAGTTTTGTCAAAAGTGATTATATCTGTATAATCATCGTGGTTTAAATATTGAAGGTTTAGCTGATGTAGATAATTATCAGAACAAAAAATAAAATTAAGGTCAACCAATTGGAAGCCTTCAACGGCGATTATTTCTTTGATCCAGGTTTTTATTTTTTGCTTGTTTTTTAGGGAAAAGTTAATGTCTTCATTAAAGAAATAAATTGTGGCCATTAATTGAAATAAAAACTTAGCTCCACTACCCTTCCATTTTCTTTAAAGATTACTTCATCAGATAAGCTTTTCATTAAAAATATACCCCTACCCCCTGGTTTTTCTATGTTCTCCGGAGCGGTTGGGTCTGGAAGATTATAATAACTAAATCCATTTCCTTCATCTTCTACTACAAACTTGATCAGATTGTCATGTAGGGAAAGTGACAGGGAAACATTCTTGTTGATGTCATTTTGATTGCCATGTTTGATAGCGTTGTTTACTGTTTCTGTAACTGCTATCATAATGTTGCCATAAATATCATCATCAAGTTCATATTTATCTTTAGCATTGTCAATGAAGCTTTCAATAATCCTGATGTTCTCTATCAATGATGGAATCTGAATCTTTATAGAATTCATTATAAATTTAGTTTTACTATTTAAGGTAGTTTTTATATAATAAGGCGCTTATATAATTGTTTAATCATAAAGAATATAAGTATCCAAATTGTTCTGCGAATTTATTTAAAATTTTTATTAATTCAGAATCAAATCATCAAGCAAGACAATCTTAGTTTTCTAATCTCTTAAAATATTCATTTACTTCATTTTTATAATAGGGGTTCATCTTTAAAGGAATCGTTTTGAGCAGTTCTATTTCTTGCTCTTTATTCTTAATATATTCCTCAAATACCTTAGAAACATCTTTTTTTTGATTTTGAGCAGTTTGGGCTTCTCGCTTTTCGTCTTGTTCTTTTTCGCGAAGTGCATCCTCAGATTGTAAAAGCCTGGTTAAAATATCTTGTTGCCTTTCAATAGTCTCTTGTGTTATTTTCTTGTTTACAAGATCTGATTCTGTTTCCTGCATTTTCTTGATTGCCTCTCCTATTGCTTTGCCACCACCTTCTTTTCCCTTATTTTTATCATCAAGTTCCTCTAGCGCTTTTCTTATGCGTTCTTGTTCAGCAGCCATTTTCGCAAGTTCCTCAGACATCTCCCTTCCTGTTTTGCCACTTTTTTTCAACCCTTCAATCTGTTTGTTCAAATCATTTTGAAGGTCGCCTAAACTTTGCCCTTTGCTTTTTTGCCCTTTTTTACCTTTTTGAGGTTTGCCCATGGCTTCTGCCATTTGTTGCTGCATCTGGTCAAGGACATCGTCTAAGAGTAAAGCCAGGTTGTTTATGGAGGTCATAGCAAATTGCTGTTTGCTAATAGCCAAAGGCTGGTTTCTTTCTTTCAATGCACCAAGGCTTTCTTCCATCCTATCTTTCATATCACCAACCTCTCTTGTAACAAAAGATTGTATTTGAAAAACACGGCTGGCCAGGGAAAGCAAACTGTCTTCTACAATTTTGGCATCGTCCTTTAATTTTAATTGATTTTGTGATAACTCCAGAAAACGAGGATCGCTTTGATTTACCTTCCGGAAATCTTTCATTAAATTCTCCTGATCAAAGGATAAAGTAACCAGATTGCTCATGATGTCGCGTAGGTGGTCCAGGTTTTCCTGCATCATCGTCATTTCCATACCTTCCTGCATTTCCTTAAGTTTATCAGAAAGTTTTTTCATTTTATCGGATGCACTTTTTTGGTTCTTTTGAGCTTCCTTCTTTTTGTTTTTTTCTAAGGCCTCCTTGCTTTTTTGCTGATCTTCTTCAATGCTTTTTTCATCTTCAGAAAAATCTTCCATATGCTCAGGGTTTTTAAGGTCCTCATTTAGCTCTTTCATTTCTTCAAGAGACTCTTCAATATTTTTAAACGATTCGTTATGTTCTTCCTGTTTATCCTTTAGATCCTTATTGTCCGCATCCTTATTGTTCAATTCTTCTGAAAGTTCTTTTTGTTTTTCTGAAAGTTCCTCAAGCTCTTGGATGTTTTCATCTACCTTAAGATCAAACTTCATCCTTTTAAAAAGTTCCAGGGCACGTTCTAGTTCTTTTTCAAGATCGTCCTCTTTTTTGTTTATCTTGTCTAAAGCTTTTTGTATTTCATTATGGTCTTTTTTCTCTTCCAGGAGTTTCTTTAGTTCCTCGTATAGTTTTTTTGTTTCTTCGTCCAGCATTTCGTCCATCAACTTTTGAAGTTGCTCTACTTTGTCCTGGATCTTTTTATTTTGTTCATTAAACCGGTCCCTTTTCTCAGAATTTGCTTTATTTTGTTCGCGGAGTTTCTCAAGGTCTTTATTTATTTCTTCCCTTTTTTCAATGAGTTGCTCTAAAAGCTTCTCATCTTTCCAATCCATTTTTTTCTTACCTTTGAGTTTATTTTGGGCATCTTCTAGCTTTTCATTAAGTTCTTTTGCTTTGTCTTTTGTTTTATCTATTTGATTTTCAGTTTGTTGCGATTCAATTTTAAGATTTTCTTTTATTTCTTTTTTTGAAGGGACAGCAAAAGTATACATAGAAGTCCTGGATGATTTCCTTCCATTCACAGCATCATTGTCCCAAACTTCTACAAAATACTCTATCTTATCACCTTCTTTTAAACTTAAGGTATCCACCTGCCATTGATAATAGTAGCTCTGATTGTTTTGATTTTTATCTACTTTCAGGTTTATCTTTTCATATTTTTCATTATTTGCTGCTTTATTTGACGTTACAATTTTATACTTCAGCGCAAGTTCAGTGATTCCATAATCATCAGAAACGTTGCCACCCAAAACCATGAACTTAAATAATGCTGTGTCTTGAAATTGCTCTAAGGTAATATTTGGAAGCTTATCTGGAACCACATCTACATAATATTGTATTTTGTCTTTATTTTGGCTATGCTTGTTTGATAGGTTTACAGAATAGCCTTCCGACTTAAAAAATTGTTTTTCTGTTTCATATTCCTGGGAATTGGAACGTTTCAGGTCAACTTTTTCTTTAGAATCATTGTATATGATTTGTACTTTATCTGCTTCAGAAGTATGAAATTTCCATTGTACCTTAGTGCCCTCTGGAACTTGAAGGTTGCCAATGTTTTTAAAGTTTTCATTTTTACGTTTTAAGTAATCAGGGAAATTTAATTTTATATCAAAATTTTTAAGGTCCGGCCGTGAAAATACTTTTAGCTCATATTGGCTTGAAATGAATCCTGCTGCCTCAAAATTAAAGGGAGTATTTTGTTGAACTTTAGAATATACATATTCATATTCATCTCCCTTTAATTTCTTCATTTTTACTTTTCTGCCCCCTGTATTGATATAAACATTTTCAGGCACAACCTTCCCGTTCATCTTTAGGTTAAGGGTAAAATCTTCATTTTTAAAGGCGGTGAGGTTGTTATTTTCAAGGACAAAAGTAAAGGGTGCTTCAGGTATGTAATCTTTGTCATAGTTGATTATCCTTGCGGTACTTTCTGTAAAGAATTGCGGTAAAAACAAAATTATGATTATTATGGTCAACAGAGGAATATAGAGAAACTTAAGGAATCGCTTATTTTCACTAAATATTACAGCCTCAGTAAAAGGGATAACAGAAAGTTGTGCCGTTTTTTGTTTAATGCTCGCCTGCAACAAAGAATTTTCCCGGGCATTAATGCTTTGAAGTTGTACCGTGTTAAGTAGCTTGTCATTTATTGCAGGAAAATGCTTGCCTATTAATCTGGAGGCTTCTTCATCATCTATTTGTTTATTTAAGGAAGTTAATTTTAGGATCGGGATAATTAACCATTTATAAACAACTATAAGTGAAACCCCAATAAACGAGAAAAATAATGCGGCCCTTATTGTTGTGGGAAATCTGCCAGCAAATTCAAGGGAATTTATGAGTAGGTATGCTACTAGCATGGCAGCCAAAGAGAAAATAACACCCCTCAAGAGCAAGTTTAAATAATATTTCCTTTTATATTCTTTTAATTTATATATAAGGTCAAGTTTTCCTTTTTCGGAAGCCATATTACTTTGATATTAAAATTATAATTGGGACAGAAGGTTGTTTAAATGTCAGCCTCCTGATTGGCTCTTCTCTTTAAGAAGATATATTTCTTGCATTAGGCAAGTGAGAATAAAATCTCAAAGGATTTTTGCGTTTAAAAAGATATAGTTACTTAACGAAATTCTTTATATGGAAAACGTCTTTTTAGGCATATATTTTATATAACCAAATGATTTCATGAAGTAAATACTAATTCAATTCCAATAATACCGGGCAATGATCAGAATGTTTTGCTTCACACAAGATAGCAGAGCGCTGAAGGCGTTCCTTTAAACCTTCTGATGCCATGTGATAGTCAATCCTCCAACCTAAGTTCTTGTCCCTAGCTTTGAACCGGTAGCTCCACCAGGTATAATTATGAGGTTCGGGATTGAAATGCCTAAAGGTATCGATAAAGCCCATTGATAAAAACTTGCTGATCCACTCCCTTTCTTCCGGAAGAAAGCCTGAAGAATTTTTGTTTGATTTAGGGTTATGAATATCAATAGGCTGGTGGCAAATATTATAATCGCCACTAATTATAAGGTTTGGGAGCTCCTTTTTAAGTGCTGTTACATAATCATAGAAGTCTTCAAGCCATTCCATTTTAAACCACTGACGATGCTCTCCACTAGATCCTGAAGGCATGTACACACTCATTAATGAGAAATCCTTAAAGTCTGCCCTGATTACCCTTCCTTCACAATCATACTTGCTTATTTCACACCCATAAACAACGTTATCAGGTTCAATTTTTGTTAATATTGCCACGCCACTGTATCCTTTTTTCTCTGCATGCATACAATATGTTTTGTACCCTAATGCTGCAAAAATTGAAATATCAATATCTGAGGCAGCTATTTTAATTTCCTGCAGGCATACCATGTCCGCATTTGTGGCCTGGAGCCAATTAATAAATCCTTTACTTAAAGCAGCCCGTAGGCCATTTACATTATAAGAAAGTATTTTCATATTCTAGGAGTGGTATTATCTCGTCTGAACAAAGTCAGTATTTCTTGTATAAAGTTCAAAGGGATGATTTATTCTATTTATTAATAATGAAATGCTCTTGTTTACAGAAATTTAAAATCAAGAATATTTAATAGAAAATTTTCATTCAATAACTATATCCAATTCCTGTTCAAAATAATCAATAACACACATTTTTAACAATTTTTCCTGCTCCAATAAATCAAAATGAGGTAATTTTTTTATCATCTTCCAATGGGGCCAACCTTGTTCATCAAGGCCTTCTAAAGCGTAGAACCCTGAAAGGCTCAGCACTTTACAAATTGCAATGTGCATGAGATCTTGTTTTTCTTCTTTGGAAAAATTTCTCTTCCCCTGGCCTAATTCCTGCACACCAATTAAAAAAAGGACCGCATTTAAATCTTTAGGCCTTTTCCCGATCACTTTTTCCAGAGCAGTAAGTAGATGTTGCCATGACCTCAAAAGGTCTAAATCTTTTTTATACATATATTTAACCTTCTAATGCTTCCCAAAATTCTACTGCTCTTCTTAAATGAGGTATTACTAATGTCCCTCCTATAATATTTGCGATTGCAAAAACTTCAAAAACCTGATCTTTATCCAATCCTATTTCTTTACATTTTTGCAGGTGGTATTTCACAAAATCATCGTACCTCAGAACCATAGAACAAGCCAAACCTAACATTTCTTGGTCTTTAAATCAAGAGCCCCATCAGCGTAAGCGTTGTTATCCAGGTTAAATAACCTTTCAACATTTTTTATCGGCTGCCATTATTTTTTCGTTCATCTGGCTTCTATAGCTGTTAAAGATTTCTACCTGTTGGGTCATTTTTCGTTATTTTATTATAAAATTATCGAATTATCCCGATATTAAATACTTAAACCTTATAACACAATTTATAATTCATCCCTAAATGCAGATATTCCAGGATTTTTTGTCATTGATATTTCCAAACACCTGTTTTGTTTGCAGCGATGCCCTTGCAAAAGGCGAGGAATATATTTGTACTCCTTGCAGGTACAATTTACCCAAAACCAATTACCATAAATTGGCCAATAATCATCTACAACAAAGGTTTTTTGGAATTATCGATATAAAGCAAGTTTACTCCTACTTGCATTTTATAAAAAATGGAAGTGTGTCCCAGCTATTATACAAGCTCAAATATGGCAATGTGCCTGAGCTGGGCGAAGTTTTGGGAAAGTGGTTTGGAAAAGACCTGCTGGAGGAAGGGGTAGCAAAAGAATATGACATGGTTCTGCCAGTGCCGCTTCACCCAAGTAAGCTCAGGAAGAGAGGCTATAATCAAAGTGACCAAATAGCTCAAGGGCTGGCTTATAGTCTTGAACTGCCCTTTTATACTACAAGTATAATTAGGTCCCAAAAAAGTGAGTCACAAACCAAAAAGGGAAGGTTCGATAGATGGAAGAATGTGGAGAATGTTTTTCAGGTAAAAGAGGAAGATACAGTGGCAGGCAAAAGAATACTTTTGGTGGATGATGTTCTTACTACAGGTGCTACTCTTGAAGCTTGCGCAAAAGCTGTATATACAGCAGGCTGCAAAGAAGTAGGCATTGCCACCCTTGCAGCTGCCCAATAAAAAAAGCCCCATTTTTAGGGGCTTTTTTTATATCAGTCATGTGATTTTGAAACTAAAATTCAATCATTCACGAATTCTTATTTAGCTTATTAATAATTTGTACCTGCACGAATCATGGCACATCTAAAACCTATAGTTGCTGTAGAGGAATCTTGCTCAAGGAACCTTCTTGTTCCGGGCGACATCCAATACGCCACATCTTTCCATGAACCACCTTTATAAACCCTAACATTGTCACCAATCAAAGAGTTGTAATTTTCACGGTCATAGTTGCTCTCAGCATCAAGGAAGCCATCCCTCCTGATAGGGTTAAGATCATCAAAATCCTGGAATGACAGGGGTCGGTAAACATCTTGTACCCATTCGTTTACGTTTCCAGCCATATTATAAAGACCAAAGTCATTTGGTGGATACTCGTAAATATATGCTGTGATCATTGCACCATCGTTCAGTTTACCAGCAATACCGGCATAGTCACCACGGCCTCGTTTAAAGTTTGCCAGGAATGAACCCATTTTACGGCCATAAGGATTTCTTAAAGCATGTCCATCCCAAGGATAAAGCCTCTTATGTGTTTGGTTTTCATCAAGCCACTGTGTTCCTATTAAAGCTTGTGCAGCATATTCCCACTCAGCCTCTGTAGGCAGGCGGTAATCCGGAAGAATAATACCAGATTCTAAAGGTATCCTCCCACCTTGCTCTGCAGGCATAGCTTCCATGCCATTTTTTTCAGCAAGCATTTGGTTAACTTTAGCAGACCTCCATTTGCAATAATCATTTGCCTGAACCCAGCTTACACCAACTACTGGGTAATACCTGAACCCTGGATATCTTAAATATTGATCAACATAAGCATCATTAAAAGCGAGCCTTCCAGCCCAAACTGCTGTATCTGGTAAAGCAGATTGATAAAATTCCCTTGTAGAATCTTGTTTCACGTGGAACAAATATTCTAGCCAGTGGATATTGGCAACTTCAGTTTCATCCATATAAAATGAAGCTACAGTCACGGTCCTCTCAATATTGTCCCGGCTGTTCATAACATCTTCTTCAAATGATCCCAAGGTTGTACGACCTCCCTCAATGAATACCAGGTTAGGCCCTTCAGGTTGACCTCTAAAATCATTTACCTGAAAACCGCCATCTTCATTATAGGCCAAACCTGTTGCAGTACTTTCCCTACCAGGGTTTACAGCTGTTGGTTTTTTGCCTTTTGAGCAGGAAGTGAGCATGGCTATACCGCACACAACCAACGATACGCCTTTAACAAATCTCACAATTTTGTTCATAACTTGTTTAGATTTAATAGAACTAAGTTTTTTGCTATAATGCATCAATATAAAAATTAAACATACTAATTTCTTCCTAGGATTTTATGCCTTTTTCAAAACACTAATTTCACCTTTCCGGGAATAAATATAAATTGAATACACGTTTAAACACTAGCAATGTAATATTATCATAAAAATACTAAGATGCAGCCACTATAACCCAGATTAAATTCTGAATATAATATACGCCAGATTGGTGCTTTTATTTCACCCTATTTACAATACATCAAGTATTTAATGATTTAAAAGATAGCATATCTTCATCAACGCCAATAAGAATTTAATATTTTATTTGTTTTCAAGCATCTTGTCCAATGTATTTTTTGCATTATCTATTGAATTAATATCCTCAACTGTCAATATTAACCTGTTTTTGATTTCACGCATTTTGCACTTCTTCGAATATTGCTGAACAAATTTTAAAATTTTCCCAAAAATATCAGACTTATAATACGCTTCATTGTCAGAGGGAAGGAAGTAACATTTCATCACGCCATTTTTAACTGTGAGTTTCTCAAATCCACAGTTTTCCGCCTTCCATCTTAGCCTTACGGTTTCAATGAGCTCAACTACAGGTTCTGGGGCAGGGCCAAACCTATCAACCAATGATGTCTTATATATTTCAAGGCCTTCTTCATTTTTTATATTGTCTAGCTTACTGTACAAGTTTAGCCTTTCAGAAATATTGTTTACATAATCATCGGGGATCAGTATCTCCAGATCTGTTTCTATATTGCAATCCCTTACCAATACTTTGGTAGTTTCAGAAAGCTCTTTTAAAAATAAATCTTTAAACTCATTTTCTTTAAGCTCCTGAATGGCTTCGTCAAGGATTTTATGGTACATTTCAAAACCAAGGTCAGTAACAAAGCCACTTTGCTCTGCCCCCAACAAGTTTCCAGCGCCACGGATGTCCAAGTCTCGCATGGCAACCTTAAAACCATCTCCCAGCTCTGAAAATTCTTCCAATGTGCTAAGCCTTTTTCTCGCATCTGCCGAAAGAACTGCGGTAGGCGGAGTAAGTAGGTAACAATAAGCTTTTTTATTGGACCGCCCTACCCTGCCGCGCATCTGGTGCAGGTCTGACAATCCGAACATATGTGCCCGGTTTATGATGATGGTATTTGCGTTGGGGATGTCAAGGCCTGACTCGATGATATTGGTAGAAACCAAAACATCAAATTCCCCTTCAATAAATTTTACCATTACTTTTTCTAGTTTCTCCCCTTCCATTTGCCCGTGTCCGATGGCAATTTTTGCATCAGGTACCAGCTTTAAGATCACATTTCCTATTTGTTCTATGTCGCTGATCCTGTTGTGCACAAAGAATACCTGCCCTCCCCTTCTTAGTTCATTGCTGATGGCATCCCTGATCACCTCTTCATTATACGTATGGATTTCTGTTGTTACAGGTTGCCTGTTTGGAGGAGCAGTTGCAATGATGCTCAAATCCCTTGCTCCCATTAAAGAAAAATGGAGTGTCCTCGGAATTGGTGTGGCCGTAAGTGTCAGGGAGTCGACATTGATCCTAAGTTCTTTTAGTTTTTCCTTTACTTTTACCCCAAATTTCTGCTCTTCATCAATTACCATCAATCCAAGGTCCTTAAATTTGATGTCCTTGTTCACAATGCGATGCGTGCCAATTAAGATATCTACTTTTCCTTCTTCCAACCTTTTCAATATATCTTTTATGTTTTTTGCTGATTTAAACC
>JALZND010000019.1:13835-17603 GCA_030857845.1 Bacteroidota bacterium
ACAGTTACAGGCATATTGGACAACCTTTCAGAAAAGGTCCGGTAATGTTGCATGGCTAGAATGGTAGTAGGGACCAAAACTGCAACTTGTTTGCCATCATTTACAGCTTTAAATGCTGCCCGTATTGCCACTTCTGTTTTTCCAAAGCCAACATCGCCACAAACAAGCCTGTCCATGGGATGGGCTAACTCCATATCAAATTTAACATCACTGGTTGCAGTTGCTTGATCAGGTGTATCTTCATAAATAAAAGAAGATTCCAGCTCGGCTTGCATGAACCCATCGGAAGAATATGCATGGCCAGGGACTGCTTTCCTTTTTGCATAAAGGTTTATCAGGTCTTTAGCAATGTCTTTTACTTGTTTTTTGACCCGTTTCTTTTTGTTGTCCCAGTCTTGCGAACCCAATTTGCTTACTGCCGGAGGGGTACTCTCCTTACCAGAATACTTAGATATTTTATGTAAAGAGTGGATGCTTATTATTAGAAGGTCATCATCCCGGTAGATCAACCTCAATGCCTCCTGTTCTTTGCCATTTACTTCCACTTTCTCCAGTCCCACAAACCTGCCTATCCCGTAGTCCACATGCACCACATAATCTCCCGGATGCAGGGCCCTCAACTCGTTTAAGGTAAGTGACTTTGATTTGTTATGTTTTTCTTTGGTTTTGTAGCGATGGAACCTTTCAAATAATTGATGGTCGGTATAGCAGGCAACTTTAACATTTTTATCAATAAAACCACTACGCAGGCTGACGTTAAGTTCATGGAACTTCACAAAAGGGTCAAGTTCTTCAAAAATAGTCATTAGCCTATCAAACTGTTTTTCTGTTTCTGCTGCTATAATATTAACAATATTAGCTTCCTGGTTTTCTATCAGGTTTGTGGCAATAAGTTCAAAATTTTTGTTGAAGGAAGGTTGGGGCTCTGCTTTAAATTCAAAAATTTTATCTGGCTTATTGTAGAACCTGTTGCCGAACTCTAATATTTTAAAGTTATCCAGCTGCTTTTTAAAACTTTCTGAAGTCTCAAATAGCACACCAGGTTCCATAACTATTTGGACATTGCCACCACTTTTTAAGGTTTTTTGAAAATTTTCTGTGGCTTTTTTATAATAGTCCTCTATTACATCCAAAGTTTGTTGATAATCCTTGAACCAGACAATAGTATCTTTGGGCAAAAAATCAAGGAAAGGCTGTTGTTCTTCATGGATGAGCCGGGTATGTATATTTGGGATGATGTTGATATTATTGATCTTTTCTTTAGACAGCTGGCTAGTGGGATCAAAGGTCCTGATGCTTTCAATTTCGTTGCCAAATAGCTCCAGTCGGTAGGGCAGTTCATTTGAGAATGAATAAATATCTATAATACCTCCCCTTATGGCGTATTGGCCAGCTTCATATACAAAGTCCGTTCTTTCAAAATCATAGGTAGATAGCAGCTCGCTTATGAAGCCGATATCGACCTTTTCACCTACCTGTGCAGAAAAGGTATTTTCTTTAAGACTTCTCTTATTTATAACTTTTTCAGTAAGGGCTTGAGGGTAGGTTACAATTATAGCCCCTTTAAAATCCTTATTATTAATGCGGTTTAATATTTCTGCCCGCATTAATATATTTGCATTTTCAGTCTCATCAAACAGATAAGGCCTTTTATAAGAAGTAGGAAAAAATAAAACAGCCTCTTCGCTATTTAGATTTTGAAGGTCGTTATAAACATATGCAGCATCTTCTTTATCATGTAATACCAACAAATGATTTTGTTGTCGGCTTGCAAACAATGTTGTTGCTACAATGGCATCTAAGCTACCCGTCAATCCCTTTATATGGAATCTTTTATTTTTTGTATGTGTTAAGTTTTCTGCTAATGTTAGGATTTGAGTATCCTCCTGGTATAGCTTCAGAAAATCTTTTACTTTCAATATTTTTTTTGTTTAAATTATGCGTAAATGTAGCAAATACTCTTTTAACATGGAGTTGAAGGATTAACAGAAATAAAAATAATTGAGTTTCTAAAATTTATTTTGAAACATTTATAACCTCTTGTTAAAAAATCTGTTCAATAAGTAGTATAAGCAATTAATTAAGTCAGGAATGGCAGAGTCTAGGAAAAATATTAAAAAACAAGCCCAGGAAACAACTTTTCAAAAAATAGAAAAGTTGCATCCACATAAATTATTTTTGTACCTGGCAATATTGGGTAGCAGCCTAATATTTACGTTCATGCTTATTGCCTATACAACCAGTAGGCCAGATTTCTTGATTTTACAAAATTTCTACTTTCCTAAAGCATTTACCGTCAGCACATTCGTACTGATGGTTTCCAGTTATACCATATCCAAAATTATCAGGTTTTACAAATCTGATGAGATAAAACAATTGAGAAATTACCTGGGGTACACATTAATACTGGGTCTGGCTTTTAGTATAAGCCAGTATATTGGATGGCGACAATTGGAAACATCTGGGATTTATTTAAGTGGCGATCCTTCTGGGGCTTATCTATATGTGATCAGTGGATTTCACCTTATCCATCTTTTAGGTGGGTTGGGGTTTTTAGGATATTTTTTTGTTAAAAGCATTTACGTCGCTAAAGATCCAATTAAATCATTGATCATGGTTACCAACCCATGTGAAAAACTTCGGCTTGAAATGCTTTCTACATATTGGCATTTTATGGACGCACTTTGGGTGGTATTGTTCTTCTACTTTTTATTTACATTTTAAAATTATTCTGCATACTAACTTTTCCAAATAATCTAATTTGCCTAATAAGCACTCACTAGATTTTCATATTCTTTATTCCTTGCAATATATATTGAAACCATACGGCACGAAGGAATAATTTTATAATTATTGTTTTTGGCATATTCAAGTGCGAATTTCACTAACTCCTTTCCATAGCCGGAACCTCTTATTTCTTCATCTATATAAGTGCTTTTGTAGTCAAGCACGTTCTGCTTTATCTTTTGGTAAATCAAATGGCCTTTTTTACCATCTTCATTAAAATAAAATTTTTTTCCTGATTCATCATGCATTATTTCCATAAAGAGCGATTTTAGGATATATAAGAGCAAATAGAACGTAAAAGTTTTGAAAATTATCTAAAGTTCAAAATTTGAAATAATATTTATGCACGAAGTTGGTTATTTAGAAAGGATTATGATTTAAAAATTGGTAGTTTTGGCCCATCGTACCGACCAGTAATATTGCATGAGCAAAAATATTATTTGGCACAATGGAATACTCTACCTTTTAAAAATTCATGAATAATATAAAGTAAAATAGTACCTTATTTGTGATAAATTTTGAAATTAAATATTAATATAATTATTTTGCTGCTTTCTAATAAAATAAAATGGCTTTGATCAATAAACTAAGGGAAAAAATGGGCACTGTGGTGGTTATCGCAGTGGGGTTTGCAATTGTATCTTTTATTGCAGCAGATTTGTTAGGTCCACAATCAACTTTTTTGGGCGGTCCGAAAAATGATGTCGGTGAAATTGCCGGTGAGGAAATTAAAATTCAAGAGTACCAGGAACAAATTGAAGAACTTAAATATAATTATAGCCTTCAGACCCAAAGGGCACCGTCCGAAAATGAAATGGCAGGGATCAGGCAGCAAGCTTGGGATTACCTCATAGTTAAAAAAGCTTTTAAAAAACAATATGATAGGCTGGGGCTTGCCGTTACCGACGATGAAGTTGTGGATATGGTACAAGGCAATAACATCCATCCGGACCTTGTTCAGGCATTCACCAATCCTGAAAC
>JALZND010000223.1 GCA_030857845.1 Bacteroidota bacterium
CCTGCTTCTTTGCTTTCCCACGGCGTTATCTAAGGCCCTTTTTAATTTATCCGAAGCACCATAAAGAGCATGGTCCAAGGTCTCTGCCTGATGTGTGACTGTAATAGGCTGCATTCCAGCCATTCGGGCTTCCAAAACACATCGTTTATCATCTCCGCCTGACTTGCTGCTGTTTACGTCACTTAAATGTGCTTCAACCCTTGTTATTTTATCTTCAAATTGGCTTAGTGAGCTCCCAACCACATTTTCAACATGAGAAAACAAATCTACATTCCCATCAATATTTTTGTCCGTATTAACTTGTACTTTCATAGTATTATATTAAAGATTAATCTATAGTTTCTTTTAGTAATTTTTGATTAGAACAAGATAGATGGGATTATGTTATGAAACCCAGATAAGAAGTTTAAAATCATATAGAAGTTCTTATGTTGCTTCGGTTAATAAAAATCTGGAAATTACTTGCCTTACAAGATTAATATTTCAGAACATGATTTTTAATTCCTATCAGTAAAAAAGCAGCCCTTCAAATTTGAAAGGCTCCAAAATTATTATATTTTTCAACAATCTAATTTTTACGAAGTTTATTCCATTAATGATTTTAAGAACATGACAAACCTTAACCGTATTAATTAATTGAGCAAAATTGATTGCACTAACTGAAATTATATGAATTATATATTTAAAATTAAACATCTTTTAACCTCGTTTATAATTTTTCTGACAGCCATTGTACTGCATATTAAAGCTTATGCACAAACTCCCAGAAACGTGCCTCAGCCGCATGATTCTTACTCATTTAATTTAGATACCCTTCCGGGAATAATCCTCTATATAGGTTTGCCTGTTGTAATTATTGTACTTTTTATATTATACAGAAGAAGGGAAAAGAAGAGGCGCAACGATAAATAATTCCTGGAAATAATAGGTTGGGGTATTTATTGGAAATATAGCCTCAGGGGAAATACTTTTTGATATGAACGATACAATCTTGTACTAGAAAATCTAATTGCCTGTTGCCCATTTTTTCCTATATTTACAGCCTTATTTTCCACATATCATGATATCAGTAGACGGACTAACAGTAGCCTTTGGCGGAACCACCCTTTTTAAAGACATCTCATTCGTAATAAACGAAAAAGATCGCATAGCATTAATGGGCAAAAATGGAGCAGGAAAGTCAACCTTGCTGAAAATCATCGCAGGTGAAAATACTCCTTCGAGTGGCAAAATTTCTGCCCCCAAAGATGCTGTAATAGCCTATCTTCCCCAGCATTTGCTTACTGAAAATACAAGGACTGTTTTTGAGGAAGCTGCACAGGCATTTTCAGCTGTCCACGATATGAAAAACGAAATTGATGAGCTGAACAACCAATTGACCATCAGGACGGATTATGAATCAGAAGCATATTTCGACATCATTGAGCGGGTTTCTACTTTAAGCGAAAAGTATTATGCCATTGAAGAAATAAATTATGATGCAGAGGTAGAGAAAATACTGTTGGGATTGGGTTTTAAAAGAAAGGATTTTTCCAGGCCTACAGGTGAGTTTAGCGGTGGGTGGCGGATGCGGATTGAGCTAGCCAAGATCCTCCTGCAAAAGCCCGACCTGATTTTATTGGATGAGCCTACCAACCATATGGATATAGAATCCATTCAATGGCTTGAAGATTTTATTGTGAGTTCGGCCAAAGCGGTTATCCTTATATCGCACGACAGGGCTTTTGTAGATAAAATTACCACCCGCACCATTGAAGTCACCATGGGCCGAATATACGACTATAAGGTAAATTATTCTAAATACCTGGAGCTTAGAAAGGAGCGGAGGGAGCAGCAGCAAAAACAATTTGATGACCAACGGAAAATGATAGCCGAAACCGAAGAATTTATTGAAAGGTTTAAAGGCACTTATTCCAAAACCCTCCAGGTACAGTCAAGGGTAAAAATGTTGGAGAAATTGCCCTTGATTGAGGTGGATGAGGAAGACACTTCCGCACTGAGGTTAAAATTTCCCCCATCGCCCCGATCGGGAAGCTATCCGGTAATGGTCCAGGACCTTACAAAAAAGTATGATGAACATACTGTATTTTCAAGTGTCTCCCTTACAATTGAAAGAGGCGAAAATATTGCATTTGTGGGAAAAAATGGTGAAGGGAAATCTACCCTCGTGAAAGCCATAATGAGAGAGATAGACTATGAAGGAAAACTTGAAGTAGGCCATAATGTGATGATTGGATATTTTGCCCAGAATCAAGCATCGTTGCTGGAAGAACAACTTACGGTTTTCCAAACTATTGATGATGTGGCAAAAGGAGATATGAGGACAAAAGTGAAAGATTTGCTAGGTGCATTTATGTTCAGCCAGGACAGTATGACAAAAAAGGTGAAGGTACTTTCCGGTGGGGAAAAAACCCGATTGGCTATGGTAAAATTACTTTTGGAGCCAGTAAACCTATTAATCCTCGATGAGCCAACAAATCACCTTGACATGAAAACCAAAGATATACTAAAAAGTGCCCTTAAAGATTTTGATGGTACACTGATCCTGGTTTCGCATGACAGGGATTTCCTTGATGGACTAGCCACCAAAATTTTCGAATTCGGCAACAAACAAATAAAAGAACATATCGGTGGTATCTACGACTTTATGGAAAAGAAGAAAATGGACAACCTTAGGGAAATTGAAAGAACAGTAAAAAAATAAACTTATTGACACTGTTTGATCTGAAAAAACAGCTTTGATATGGGCAGGAACATCAAACCAGCAAATGCAAATATGACAAACGATATCCTTAGGTCCAGTGCATGTGCAATATAACCAATCATAGGAGGGCCAATCAACATCCCTACCATACCATAAGTAGCTATAATGGAAATAGCCATTCCTGCTGAATATTTTTTGGATTCTCCGGCCAAAAGATAAGTCATGGGTATGATGGCTGCAGTCCCTAAGCCCACCAGGGAAAAACCAATCATTGCGGGCCAGAAATAGGGTAAAAATACTGCCAGAAAAATTCCTGAGGCAATTAAAAGGCCACTTAAAACGTACGTTGTTGGCATCCCAATATGTTCTATGATTTTGTCTGATAAAAACCTTGACAATGCCATAAAAGTCATAAATATCAGGTATCCTGCTGTAAATATTTCAACGTGAACAACTTCTTTAAAGAAAATACCACTCCAGTCAAACATACCACCTTCACAAACTGCCGCAAAGAATACCAAAACGCCTAAATATAAAATATAAGGATCAGGCTTTCCAAAAATTAATTTGTTGCCAGAAGTTGATCTGTCATCGCTTAATAAATGTCGGTAAGAGAATATATTTATTATCAATGTGAACAATGAAACCAATAAAAGATGTTGTACCATCGGAATATTAAATGCCAGCATCAAGGTAGTAAAACTTACCCCTGCTATCCCTCCTGTACTCCACAATCCATGAAAGGCCCCATTTATTTTGTTTGGGAATTGCTTTTGTAAAGTAATAGCCTGTGTGTTCATAGCAATATTTAATATCCTCATGCTGAATGCAAATACGCAGACTGCTGCCACTAATTCAAAGGTATTTTGCGCAAATCCAATAAAAAACAATGCTATGGCCTGCACGATAAAAGCCACTGCCATAGGGATCCTGCTGTCAAATCTTGTAACCAACCAACCGGATATAGGCAGCCCTATTAAAGAACTTATTGGCATAGTAAGTAAAATTGTTCCCAATTCTGCTTCATTTAAATCAAATGTGGTCTTTATGGATGGGATCCTTGAAGCCCAACTTGAAAAACTAAATCCAGAGAGAAAAAAGAATACACTTAGGAAAATTCTATGTTTATTTTTTGGATCCATTATTTTAATAAAAATTAGCATACGTCCCATATGCTCCAAAGTTGTTGAAGCTGCCCCCTTAATCACTTGAAATTTATTAGTTGATTAAACCATAAATATAAGGTCACAATAATAGTGAAAACCACAATTCAGCTATTGAATTTTCCATTCAAATTCAAAAAAGAGAATGATAAATCAGTAAAAGCAGTATGTGGAGTTATTTCTGTTGAGGAATAATTTGATTTTAGGTGGAATGATAGTTTCTGTAATCCCAAAAATAATGAATGTGCCCATAACTTTATATATTTTGCTATTTGTATATTGGGAGCATTAGAGGATATGATATGTTTTATAAATTTTATAGGTTTATTATTATATAAATTTCTAAATAATCAATAGATTAATTAGAACCATTTATAGCAGTGAACGTTTGTTAAGTATAATTTTAGTTGATTTTTTATTGAGTTTTATTATTTAGCAGATCTTAATTGATTGCTTTTTAGCAGTTAATATTTTTTAAATTATGCTTTCGTTACAAATATATAAGTCATTGCCCATAGAAGATAAAACTCAATATTTGTGGTATAGAGGCAAATTAATTGGGTCCAGGTATCATGGTAGACATAAAATCGAGCTTTACTCAATTTTTAATTTTTATGCCGAGATCTGGTATACTGAGCTGGACAGGGGGATCAGGGACAGTATGATAATAAAAATTATCCCGTTTAATGGCATATCAAACCTCGACCCTTACCTGGAAAATATCAAATTTGAAATCTTGAATTGTTAAAGAAGCTTGAAATAATTAATAATATTTTATTATGAGATCTATTTGGAATGGTTCTGTAGGATTTGGCTTGGTGAACATCCCGGTGAAGCTTTATAGTGCCTCCGAAACATCTTCTATAAATTTAGATATGCTTGATAAGAACGACCATGCTAAAATCAAGTACAAACGTGTAAATGAAAACACACAGGAAGTGGTAGATTGGAATGATATTGTAAAAGGCTATAAGCTAGATGATGAATATATCATCATTTCCGATGAAGATTTTGAAAGAGCTGGAGCAAAAAAAAGTAAAATCATCGAAATTACCGAGTTTGTCAATGAAAAAGACATTGACAGCATCTATTATGAAAAGCCTTATTTTCTTGAGCCCGAGAAAAATGGGTCTAAGGCATACGCATTATTAAGGGAAGCCCTGAAAAAATCCAAAAAGGCCGGCATTGCTACATTTGTGCTCAGAAACAAAGAGAACCTATGCATCATCAAGCCAATGGGAGATGGTTTAGTTTTAAACAAGATCCGTTTTCAAGCCGAAGTGCGCGACATCAATGAATTAAACCTACCCCCCAAAATTGACATAAAAGGCAAAGAGCTGGATATGGCGATTTCTTTAATTGATCAATATGCCACAGATTTTGATATAGCAGCTTATGTGGATCATTATAATGAGGAATTGATGAAAGTTATTGAAGAAAAATCAAAAGGGAAAAAATCTAAAGTCAAAAAGCTTGAAGTGGCTCCAACAAAAGCCCAGGACCTTATGTCGCAGTTAAAAGCAAGCCTTGAACAAAATAAGAGAAAAGCGTCCTGAAAAGAATAGTTCAGGAGTTTACAGTTCTCAGTTCAGGAGTTCACAGTTCAGGTAGTTCAGGAGTTCCCGGTTCAGATTTTCGGTTTAAAAGTTTTTGGTTCAGAAGCTTTAGGTTCAGAAGTTCCCGGTTCAGAAGTTCTCGGTTCAGAATTTTCGGTTCTTAGTTTTCGGTTCAGAAGTTCAGGTAGTTTTTTTGATTAAATTATAGTAGTTAAACAATTTTAAATATATAGCAATAACATAATTATAGATTAATTAAATGACTGGTAAGTATTCTAACATTCTAACATTCTATCATTCTATCATTCTATCATTCTATCATTCTATCATTCTATCATTCTATCATTCTATCATTCTATCATTCTATCATTCACAATTCACAATTCACCATTCCCCCTAACTCATGCCCCTCGAAAAATATCAGGAAAAAAGGAACTTTGATGCCACGCCTGAACCAGGTTCTGATAATCCGGTAAAAAATGGGAATGCATTAAATTTTGTTGTGCAGCGTCATATGGCCAGCAGGTTACATTATGATCTCCGGTTGGAAATGGAAGGAGTGCTTAAAAGCTGGGCAGTTCCTAAAGGGCCGTCTTTAAATGTAAAAGATAAAAGGTTGGCAATGATGACAGAAGATCATCCTTTTAGTTATAAGGATTTTGAAGGTGAAATTCCAGAAGGAAATTATGGCGCGGGTATTATGGAGATATGGGATAAAGGTACCTACCATGCACTGGATGCTGAAGAC
>JALZND010000224.1 GCA_030857845.1 Bacteroidota bacterium
CCAATACATCAAGTTCAGGAACTACATTAAATCTAGCCAAAATTGGTACTTCAAGGTAGTGAAACCTGAAACTTGCATCTCCTAAAGCTACTTTTCCATTAGCTCCTTTTAAAGAATAAGCAAAACCGGACTCCAAACGGTAATCAGGGCCTATTGGCAAGGAGCCAAAGAATCCAACATGGGGCCCAATTTTAAAACGAGACCCTGAAGCATCGGCACCGCCAAATGTTGAAAAGTTTAATCCACCCCTTAAGCTCCATTCGGGCATTTGAGCTATTGTATCAGAAACTATCAAACTAAAAATTGAAAATAAAATAAAGGTGTGGTAACGGTTCATATAAAAGTTATTTAATACTTAAAGAAATACATAATTTATGATATACGTGCATGTCAAGGCTTATATTATAAAATAACTATATAAAATATGAAAAGAGCATGACTCCTACCAATCCCATTACCGAAACGATGGTTTCCATGACAGACCAGGTGGATAGGGTTTCAACTATTGTTAAATTAAAATATTCCTTAAAGATCCAGAACCCAGGATCATTTACATGTGAAAACATCAGGCTTCCAGCTCCCGTAGCCAAAACCATTAATTCAGGGCTTACGGAAGAAGTAGCAATCATAGGAAGTGTAATGCCAGCAGTGGTAAGTGCTGCTACAGTTGCAGAACCTAAAGAAACCCTGAGGAGTGCAGAAATTCCCCATGCCAGAACCAGGGGAGATATGCCTGTACCTGTAATCATATTAGCCACATAATCACTGACCCCACTGTCTACAAGTACCTCCTTAAAGGCCCCGCCACCGCCAATTACCAGCAAGATCATGGCGATGCTGCTGATGGAATCTTTTACTGTGACCATGATTTCCGTCATGGTCCTTCCCCTGAACAACCCTAAAGTAAATATGGCAACAATTACTGAAAGAAGCAGTGCTATAATTGGGTCTCCCACAAAATTAAAAAAAGACATCCAAATGCTTTCAGGATCAAGAACAAACTTTGCCAGTGCTGCTATTACTATTAAAATCACCGGCAGCAATGCAGTAAAGATACTGTTTGAAAAAGAAGGGAGTTCTTCTTCTGCCAGCACCCTTGGCTGGTAGAGCCCTTTTGGTGGCTCTGGCCTGTATTTTGTAAGCAGCCTTGCAAATAATGGGCCGGCCAAAATTATGGCAGGAATAGCAATAATGATCCCATATACAAGGGTGAGCCCAATATCTGCATTGTACATTACCGCTATAGCGGTAGGGGCAGGATGGGGCGGGAGGTATCCATGTGTAACCGAAAGGGCAGCAACCATCGGAATACCCACATACAAAAGAGGAAGCCTGGTAGTAGCGGCTACTGTAAACACAATGGGAATTAGGATTACGAACCCTGCAGTATAAAACATGGGGATCCCTACTACAAAGCCAGTTATGACAAGAGCCCATTGTATATAACTACGGCCAAACTTATTGATCAAAAAAGAGGTAATTCTTTGGGCTGCTCCACTATCTCCGACCATTTTTCCCAGCATTGCACCAAACCCCAGGATCAATGCCAGTGAACCTAATGTACTGCCCACACCTTCTTCAATGGACTTTATTGCTGATGCTACAGGCATCCCTTCGGCTATTCCCACACCCAGGGCTACTATAATTAAGGCAATAAATGCATCAAGCTTAAAAAATACAATTAAAATTAGTAAGCACAATACTCCTGCAGCAACGATAATTAATGGCATATTTGGTGTTTAGTTTTGGAAAGTGTTCAATAGAAGAAACTCATCTTTAAGTTTTTCATACAGCCTGCTGTATATTTTATAGGTGTTGTTATAAATAGTATGATTTCTTTGATTTGGGATGAATTCACGTAATTTTTCCTGGAAGCAATTCTGGTCATCTAACCTGCCCATCTTCCCTAAGGAATAATAGCCCATAATTGCTGCACCCCAAGCCGATCCTTCAACACTTTCAGAAACCAAAACTTTTTTGCCAAATACATCTGTTAAAATTTGCACCCACTCGTCCGATCGGGCAAAGCCTCCATTTGCATAAATTACTTCTATTTTTTCACCTGTGCTTTCCAGAGCTTCCGCAACACTGAAAACGCCGTATACAATTCCCTCTAATATGGCTTTGATCATGTGGGCCCGTGTATGCTTAATGTTGAGCCCAAAAAATACCCCTCTGGCATCTGCATCCCAATGTGGTGCACGTTCCCCTAATATATAAGGAAGGAATATCAACCCTTCGGAACCAGCTTCGATTGTAACAGTTGAGTCTAAGTCATAGGAATAATCACTTATATCTCCAGGCAAAGTAGTTTCAGCTTTTTGCCGACTGATATTTTCCAAAAACCATTGTAGTACAATCCCTCCATTATTTACAGGGCCACCAGCTATATAATAATCTTTAGTAAGGATGTAATTGAAAATCCTGGATTTTTGGTCATGCACCGGCTTGGGTGAAGCTATGCGTATGGCTCCACTGGTTCCAATGGTTATAGCTGCCCTTCCTTTTTCAATTGCATTGGAACCTAAATTGGCAAGACAGCCATCATTGGCACCTATAATAAACGGCACATGGTGGGGTATGCCCATAAGATCAACATATTTTTGCTGAGGGTTTAACTCCTGATGATATGGGCTTTTAGGTGTGGAAAGTTTACTTTCATTTATACCAGCTATAATTAGTGCCTGCTTATTCCAGATTAAGTCATGGATGTCAAATAACCCCGTACTGGATGCTACGGAATAATCAATTAAATATTTATTGAAAAATTTTAAAAAAACATATTCTTTAATGGAAATAAATTTATAAGCTGCCGCAAAAGTTTGGGGCATGTTTTCTTTTAGCCACACAATTTTACAAAGAGGGGACATAGGATGTATGGGAGTGCCTGTACGCTGATAAAGATAAGCCCCTGAAGGACCTCTTTTTATCTTTTGGGCAACAACTTTGCTTCTTGTATCTGCCCAGATAATGCAATGTGTTAGTGGCGTACCATTTATATCCACTGGCATTATACCATGCATTGCACTGCTAAAACTAATGCCCAGTAGCGTTGTGCTCTCTTTTATAGGTTCCCAGGTTTTTCTGACTGTTTTAAGTACCGCCTGAAAAATTTCTTCAGGGTCTTGTTCGCTGTAGGTGGAAGTAGGTGAAAATATGGGGTATTTAATAGCCGATTTGGAAAGTATATTGCCCGAAATATCAAAAGCTATTGCCTTTGTGCTGGTAGTACCAATATCAACACCTATTATACAATTCATTATTTAATTTATTGGTCAGGAATTTAAATTAAAAATCAAATCCCATTAAACTCAGGATCTATTTTATTTGGTTGTGTTATATACAATGGAACATATAGATGTCACAGCCAAACTTTGATTTAGAGCTAAAATTTTGAATTTGCTATTTTCATCAAATAAATTTAATTATAAAAATAAAATGATGCTTTTCATAAAATAAAATGGTTGTTTATGCCCGGTATATAAGTGCGCATCAACAAAAAATTAATTAGATGTTAGAGAAGAAATTTTCCTAAAGAAGCAGGGTATATGGGTAGGAATGTTTAAACCAAATAAGTCTTGAATATTAATTTATAAATTGAAAGATAAAAAAATTGATGGGTTGGGTTTCCCAGGCTTGTCATATATTTAACTTTCACTGTATTACAATAAAACCTTATTCCGTGAATGGAATAAGGTTTTAAAATTTTCTGATTATTTTTTGCTGATGCTTCCTCCTGAGGATGAATTAAAATTCTTTTTTTCAGGATCTCCCGAGTAACCTAGATATCCCCCGCTGGACATACTCGCAGTAAGCTCATAATCTGCATGAACCTCCACATGAGAGCCTGCATTGCCATCTACTGTGTATGAATCAGCTCTAAGGTTGCCCGCATCTACCCTTGAACCTGCCGAGCTGTTTATTTTTACTCTTTTGGCATTTCCGGAAAGGACTAAAGAAGAACCTGCGTTAGAATCACAATCGATTGAATTATATTGAAGTTCTAAGTTTCCCTCACTTCCAGCATAACTGTTTATTTTAAGTTTTTCACCTTTAAGGTTGCTGCCTGAAGAAAGGCTGGCCCCAGCAGAAAACTCAAGGGAGTTGATTTCAGGAATTGTGATGTTTACAGTTACCCGGTTCTCATCCTTGATATTGTTCCTCAATCTCAATACCAGTTCTCCACCAATTACTTCTGCAATAACTTCAGGGAAAATGTTCTCATCAGTTATTACCTCAAGCTGTTGTTCATTATCCTGCACCAGGAAAACTTTAAATTTTCCCTGCACCAGGATCTTATTAAATGGTTCGACATCTAATGACTTTTTAACTGTGTTGCCGCTGATTTCTATATACGATGTGTTGATATGAAATTTAGCCTTAACAACAAACCAGGTTATTACCAAAAAGAAGAAGGTTAAAAAACCTGTTAAAAGGATATTGCTCGTTTTCATGGATTTATGGGTTTAGTCTTTAAAATCGTTATAATATTTTTTTATGTCCTCCAAAGATAGTTTAAGTAACCTCATTGTCTTAAAAAACAAAGGCAGGTCTTCCTGGATAAATTGTTCTTTTTTAAGGTCTTTTGTTTTAGAGTAACCATCATCAGAAACATAGTACCCAATGCCCCTTTTGTTGTAAATGATTCCTTTGTCCTGAAGAAAATTGAAAGTTCTCATAGTAGTGTTTGGGTTCACTTCAAATTTTACTGCCATTTCCCTAATTGAGGGTATTTTATCTCCACTGTTCCATTTTTTTTGTAAAATATTTTCAAAAAAATGGTCGGCTATCTGGAGGTAAATTGCCTGATTGTTTTCTTTAAATTCCATAATTATATCTGCCTTTCTTTTAATTTGTAATAAGAAACCACCAACATAAAGGGAGCCAACACATACCAATAGAAGTAAGTGGCGTATTTGGCAAAGACATCAGTAATAAAATACTGAAATTCCGGTGATACATTGTCTATTTGCACGTGGGTGCTTTTAAACACTATTAAGAACATTAAGCCCGCAAACAATGCCAGGATCATAGTAAACAAGAAGATCGCAAACAAGGTCTTTAGAAAGTTATTGCCCTTAAAAGTACAGGCACCTAAGAAGAATATGGAGTGAATCACCAGATAATGTCCAATTGAATCCCATATTTCCCTGCTGAATATTTGTACCAACGCAGTACTGTGCCCGGCGATTAGTGAGCTAATTGAGGTTATTATAAATATAAACATCAAGTATACCAGCACAAATACAGGAGCTGTTACCAGCCATGCTCCAATTAACTTTTCCAAATTGGATATTGGTAAAGTCAATAAAGCATAACTTTTTTGTGGAGTGTGCAATTCTGAAAATATTTTACTGGTGAAAATCAATCCACCTAAGAAAAATGCAGTAATATACAACCCCTGCAAACCCGAAAGGTCATATGGGTTAAAGTATGCCACTGCAACAGAAGTAATAAACAAAATTCCAGCAATGGCACCCAAAGCTATCCAGAACGAATGGATATTGATGGTTATTTGCCTTCTGATAAATAAGCCAAGCCTTGAAATATTAAGAGTATTCATCGTCATTTATTAATTAAAGTGAGCATTGATTAAAGCTGGATTTTTAACTATCCCATTAAATAGCAATTCCAGGTCAACCCGGGAATCCAATCCCGAACCATTTAAGACTATCCCTGCATTCTTCCCCGAAAGTTCTTCTGAATAAATAACTTCCTCTGTGGTATAGCCCCTTAAATTGTGTTCAAAGGAAAATTTTTCTGAAATCTCAGCAAGGTTCCTGTTGAAAATGATATTGCCTTGTTCGATCACAATAATATTATCGATAAGGTTTTCCAGGTCCCTGACCTGATGCGTTGATATGATGATCAACCTGTCTTCATCCAAAGAAGAAGCTATTATTTTCCTGAACTGGCTCTTTGAAGGAATGTCCAATCCGTTAGTAGGCTCATCAAGGATCAACAACCTTGCATTTGTGGCCAAACCAAAAGCTATAATAAACTTTTTCTTTTGCCCATAAGAAAGGGTTGAAACTTTGGCTTCTTTTGCCAAATCAAATTCAACTAAATATGCATTTAGCTGGTCCATGCTAAACCTTGAATAAAATGGCCCAGTGATTTTTGCATAAGTTTCTATACTAATAGGA
>JALZND010000225.1 GCA_030857845.1 Bacteroidota bacterium
GTGTGGGAGCGGGTCAATGATGATCAATAGGCCAGGGATTGAGTCCAGAAAAATTTAGTTTGAAAAGAAAAGTTCATTAAAGAACGTCAATGGTTCTTCTTTTTAAAGTAGAAAGGTGAAACATCACGAAGAAAATTTTGACTGAAAAACAATCAAGATGTTAATCTATTTAATTTAAATTTTTAAATCATAAGATTAATATCAAGCATAATGTTATTGTATCTGGTTTAGGTTCTCCATCCAAGCTGCCTGGTACTTCTGGATCAGATCTTCTGCTGGTAAATTTTGGAGTTCCTCCAATGGCTCATCTTTATAAATTTTTTGACATAAATCTACAAGTTTCTCTTTTTCCATATGGTTGATATGCTTGCCGAATTGACAATTATCAGGTTTGTTTTTTTCCATAGTTTTTGCTTTTGGTACTATTTTTAACCGGGCAATTTCTATAAGGTTTTAATATACATAAATATATTTTCCATCCATATATTTTTAAAAAATATATCACCTAAAAAATAAGCGACCTTATATTTTTTAAATGTACCAAAAAATAATTATTTCCTTTTTAAAGTCAATGCCTTGGAAATGACCGGAAATTGTTGGTTAAATATGCTTAGTATGGAATCTGCAATTTGCCGGTGTTCTATTTGGGTGCTTTCATCAGTTCTTATTTGAAGATAATGTATCCATGATCGGATACTGCCTTTCATATATAACTTCGTCTGGGTAGTAAGGGGAAGTATCATTCTGGCACATTCTTTGGCTACACCAGCCTGGATAAGTGCTTTATATATTTCTTCTGCTTCCTCAATAAACCTACCGATAACTTCAGTTGCAGAAAAGTTCATCACAGTTCCATCAAACATTTTTATTGGCACTTTAGGGTCAAATTCTTCTGATGACGACTGCCTGTTTTTTAGGGCTTGTTTCCTGTATTGTACTGGTTCGAAGTGAGTGGCTACGGCATACCTTTGAGAAAACTCCTGGAAGGAAAATGAACGGTGCCTTAGGATCTGCTGGGCTATGGCGCGGCTGGTAACGATTTCCACTGTCATATCAACCATTTCGAAGGGCGACCAATGGTTGTGCTTTACAAGGTATGTTATATGTTTTTCTGAAGTTTCCGAATTTAGTTGATTAGAGGGATTGCTCACCCTGGCTATATATACTATAAGTTCTTCAGGTGAAAAATCTTTTTCTTCAAGAATAGACTTTGTTAATGATACTAGTTTTACGTTCATTATTTATGAAATTAATTTTAGGTAAAGGTTCTATGTTTCACAACAGCACTTTATAAATAACTTCTTTAATCCTATACTTAGTATTTTGCAGTACAGGTACACAGTTCTAAAGGAGTGGGTTCTTCCGTCATGTAATCAGGCAATGTAATCTCCAACATATAGATAATTTTCAGGTTGATGACCTTTTCCGTATTTTGGCTGTTGTCGTTCCAGGTGTTTAAGATAAATTGGCAATAATAGGGCCTAAGATATGAGTTGCTGACAATCAATATATTTTCATTGTATTTTCTCCACCTGTCGTTTTTTATAAAGTCGGTGACACGATTTGGTTTTTGATATGTAAGGGGGTTACCATGATTCAAATCAATTTCTTTGCCATTTGTAGTAGTTCCCGCAAATATAAACCAACCATCGTCTTTATATACTGCCGGGGCAAACATGCTCCAATATTGATGAATCCTCAAAAGGTTTCCAATCCAAATCATGTTATCGGGGATCGCTTTTTTTCCAATAGTATTTAAATTCCAACCCAATACATATAAAAGGCAAAAACCTACAAAAATCCCTGTAAAGTTATTTGATTTAGGTGGGGCAATTGTTTCATTTACCGTAAGGTTAGCAAACCTGAGCATAAACCTATTGAAATCTGTTTTCCAGCGATGCACAAAATCAGTATTGCTGCTTGCCCATTTATCTATAAAATGGGTAGGTAGCAGACCTGCCATGGCAACTATACTGGTTATGGAAAACAAGCCTACATTCACTGTCATGTAAATACCGATCTGCATCAATACCACGACTATTATCACACCCATTCTAAACCAGGCATTATAGAATGGGATAAAAAGCAGCAATGGCAAGAAAAGCTCAATATAATAAACAACAGCCGTCAACAACCTAAGGAATTCGAAGTGTGGATAAATGAAGCTTCCAATCGGGGTGACGAGTTGATCTAAACTTAATGCATAATATAGAGCAGTAAAATCTGTATGCCATTCAGGCGAGTCTTTAAGCAATGCAGAAAAAATATATAAAAAGGCTATCTGGCATATATAGGCAAAGGTAGCTATAGATCGATACGAATAGGATTTTCTTATTGCAATATTTTTATATGAGTCTATAGAATAGAGGTAGCCCCAAGGTAAAAAAATTGCCCAAAATACGATCAACCTTATAAAATGGTCGGCTCCTTGTAGAATTAAAGGGTTCCTGCTGTGCAAGGACATCAAAAAAAGCCATGTAAAAATGGTAAACAGCCTGGTTTTATAACCGAGCATCAAACATATGATGCAGATGAAATATAAAACGAAAATGGGAACCTGTAAATAATAATTGCTTGTGCCAGTAAATATTGAAAAATAGCTATGGTCCCAGAGGTGCCTGAACAATATTTCAAGGGGCAAAACCCCATCGTTGGTATAAAAAGCACTTAGATCAGTAATGCGTATGGTCAAGTCTGCCAGGAGTACCATGGAAATTAAGATCCGTAATATCGCAAGTGCCCTAAGGTCAAGTTCAGCAATAGATTTTAACCCTTCCGCAAAACCATTTTTTTTAATCATTTTTAGCTTTAAAAAAAAATTACAATTAGTAAAAGATGGAAGATTATTCAGAAAATACTACGCTTATGTTGCTATCAAATCGCAAGCCTAAAAGCTCGGAAGCATTTCCTTTGTTAATGCCTATTTCCAGGATATCATTGCTATTGAAGAAAGCAAAAATTTCCCCATCCTCAGAAAAGTTTTGATTGTTGTTTATCTGGTTTATAGATTCCCTGCCAAGAATCAACCTGAAAGTCTTTTCCCTGCTTAAAAAATCAAAAGTTTTTTTATCAATATTTGTTATCAAGTTTCCATAATGGTCTACCCGAACAACATTCCCGGATATTTGCTTCTTTGTTGCCCTTAATTTTCTCCCGATCATTTTTTTCATTCCCTCAAATAGGTCGCCTTGATCAACTATAGGTTGGCCATTGGCAAGTTTTACAGAAATAGGTGCAAAAATATCTTTTTCGGGGAAAGAAGTCAGTGGGTATTGGTTGATATCGATTTGTACAACAGCCTCAGGTTCTTGCTCACTGATCAATCCAAAGAAACCATTATCGAACCCTAAAAAAAAATGGCCTTCCAGTTTCAATGCCAGGTACGGTAATTGCAAATTGTTGAATGAACCAACTCCGGCAATATGTACAGTCCCTAATGGAAAATCCCTAAAAACTGAATTTAATATATAAGAACCATGTGAAAAATCGAATTGATCAATATTATGTGAGATGTCAATAACTTGAATTGAAGGATCTAGTTGATAAATCCGGGCTTTTACTGCTGCCACATAATGATCGCTATATCCAAAATCTGACATAAATGTGATAAGCCCCATAGAACTAAATATATTTATTATCGTATTTTCGTATAAATGCTAAAATTAAAAATATTTAACCATATTATACTTTGATTACATTAAAAAATAACCACATTTGGTAGAGAAAGTAATTACACTGGAAAATGTTTCTCTTCTTGATTTTTTAGGAGTAGAAAATAAGAATATTAGGGAAGTAGCTTCTGCTTTTCCTGAAAGCAAGATAATTTCTCGAGGCAACGAGATACTCATTAAGGGAACAACTCCTGAGATCCTCCGCATTAATGACATCCTAAACATATTGTTAGACCACTATCACCGGTATGGGAAAGTTACTGCTGAAAATGTTCAATCATACTTAAAACAAAAGGAAGAGCCTCATGTGGAGGAAGGTTTTGATGATATCCTCATATATGGCACAAAAGGTTTTAAAATAAAAGCAAAAACCCCTAACCAAAAAGTCCTTGTTGAAACTGCTTCAAAAAACGATGTGGTTTTTGCGGTAGGCCCTGCCGGAACAGGTAAAACTTATATTTCTGTGGCATTGGCAGTTAGGGCTCTGAAAAATAAAGAAGTAAAAAAAATTATCATAACCAGGCCAGCAGTAGAGGCCGGTGAAAACCTTGGCTTTTTGCCGGGAGATTTAAAAGAGAAAATAGACCCTTACCTGCGTCCTATCTATGACGCCCTGGATGATATGATACCTGCCGAAAAGCTTAAATATTATCAAGAAAACAGGATAATTGAAATTGCACCTTTAGCCTATATGAGGGGCCGGACGCTGCATAATGCCTTTATATTGCTTGATGAGGCCCAAAATACCACCACCATGCAGATTAAAATGTTCCTTACCCGTATGGGGCCCAACTCTAAGGTTATTATTACGGGTGACCAGTCGCAGGTAGATTTACCCAAAAGGCAAAAATCAGGATTAATTGAAGCACTTCATGTCCTTAAAGATGTAAAAGGTATTGGCTTTGTAAAACTTGCGGCAGTGGACGTAGTAAGGCATAAAATTGTAATAGATATCATCAATGCATATGAAAAAGCTGAAGAGCAAAATCAGCAGTAATCCATATGAATTATATATCAGTAAGTAAAGTTTCAGATACCTCACAGCTTGAAATGGCCTTTCAGATCAGGCGTGAGGTTTTTGTTGATGAACAAAAAGTGCCCCTAGAGGAAGAAATCGATGAATATGAGGATGAATCCACGCATTTTCTCTGCCTTTTCTCTGCCCAGCCAGCCGGGGCTGCACGATGGCGATTTACTGAAAAAGGTATAAAGCTAGAGCGTTTTGCTGTCAAAAAACATTATAGGGGAAAAGGAGTGGGCAGTGCCCTGGTATCCGCTGTATTAAAAGATATAGGAAATCACCCAGGTGCTCCGGGAAAAATGTATTACCTGCATTCCCAACTTGATGCAGTACCTCTTTATGCTAAATTTGGATTCCAAAAAATAGGTGATATGTTTGAAGAATGTAATATCAAACATTATAAGATGGTAAAGAAATATTGATTTTGATGCTTTTATGAAATTTGAGGGTACAGGTTTATCAGATACTATATAACAACAGATTTCAATACTTTCCTTTCTCAAAACCTCAATTTCCCTAAAAGCGATTTTTATTGCAAATTTATTAAAAGAACAAGTCTGAGAAACTTATTTGTTTATAGAGTAATTATTAGCGATCTATTATTCCTGTGTTATAAGCCAAAATTACAACCTTCCTTGATATTATAATCTTTAGATTTAAAATAATTATTCAGAAGATTGTTAGGTTTATATTAGCTTTTTTATAGCCCCGTTTTCTAGGCTTTTGAATTTCAGTTTGGCCCGGTCCATGGAGTTCTACAATAAAGAAGGATTGCATTTTGTAAGTTTTGCTACTGGCGATGTTTTAAAGAGTTTAAAAACATTTACCTCCAAAAAACTCAGCATCTTATAGAGGAACATAATCAGGAAGCAGTGGCTAATATGGATGTTTAAAAGGGCAGGTAAAAAACAGCAACGTCAAGAGCGGACAGTTTTGGCGACAGAACAATAAACCTATAGATTTGTGGCGTGTAGGTGTAGTTGATCAAAAAGTAGATTATATCCATAATAATCCAGTTATAGCGGGATTTTAATGAACCATGGCATTGGAGGTATAGCAGTGCAATAGATTAAAGTTGAGGGAAAGGTATACTTGAAATAGATTATATATAAGTAGGAGACACATGCGGCACGCGTGCACCAGCGAGAGTAAACTCCTATTTGTTCCCATGAAATTGCAAGATTTACTACCCATCTTTACAGTTAGCTATAGGGCTTCCCTGTCCAATGCCAAGTTACCCCAAGGTAAGCCTTAATCTTATTTCTGTTCGTCAGTTTACACTTTTGACTCTTACTCCTTCAGATTCCTCCTCACAAATGACACCCTTGCATTTGGCTAACGATTCCCACGAACGGGCTTGTTGGAGACTTTAACTCTATTCAATTAAGGTAGGAGGGGCGCACATAGCAAAAATCGTTAATTCATAAAAATCAACGATTTTTAATTTACCTGT
>JALZND010000020.1 GCA_030857845.1 Bacteroidota bacterium
CTATAATAGGTAGAGGCATTCAATATTCCTTATCAATATCCCCATCAAATGATTTTTATACGCTCCAAGTATTCTATCCAAGAAATGTGCGCGTGGGGACAATTGACCCTACCAAGCTCTATAACCGGAAAAACATTATGCCTGGGGGCATATTTGCCATAGAAAAGCAATATGACGAAAACTATATTTTTGTGCCGCTTGACTTTGCCCAAGAGCTTTTTGAATATAAGGGAAAAAGAACATCCCTTGAAATAATGACAGCACCAGGGGCAAGGCTAAACCAGGTTCAGGCCCGGTTGAAAAGCCTTCTGGGTGAGGAATTTCAGGTATTGAACCGGGATGAACAGCATTCAGGCTTACTCAAAGCCATCCATATCGAAAAGTTGTTTGTATTTATAACATTCTCATTTATCCTGGCTATAGCTTCATTCAATATCTTTTTTTCCCTTACCATGCTGGCTATAGACAAGAAAAAAGACATTGCGGTTTTATATTCTTTAGGTGCCAATGATGCAATTATAAAAAAGATTTTTTTAGCGGAAGGGGCGATTATAGCCTTTTCAGGTGCATTTTTTGGACTTTTGGGCGGCCTGATAATTTGTTGGTTGCAACAAACCTTCGGTATTGTCTCAATGGGCATGGAAACTTCCGTGCTGGATGCCTATCCTGTAAAAATGCAGTTCCAGGATTTTTTATATACTGCCATAAGTATCATCATCATTACTTTTGTTGCTTCTTACAGGCCTGCAATGATTGCCACCCGGGCAGGGCTCAAATTTAACATGTAATCTTACCAAAATATATTTTACTTAATAACCATTAATAGTATACAATTCAAGATAAATCACTTATTTTGCGGTTCGCCTTTTTTTCAACATGAACGTTTCGACTGCCAAACCATTCCAAATTATTTATTCTCTTTTTGAGCATGAGTATCTTGGATATCTTTTTGAATCTTTTGTGGTTCAGCTGGATGAACGTGGCAGGCTTACCTTTGCTCACCAAAATATCTCTTCAAAAAATGCCTTTGAATTCACAGAAGGGCTGGATGAAAGGGATTTTGAATTGATCAAGCTCATGGATTCCATGCAGCAAGATGCTATCATTAAATTTTTCTATAAAAAAGTCATTAAAGCGCCCGATTTTTTTAACAAGATATATAATAAAGAAAAAGGAAACCTTCCCCTTCAGGAAGAAATACAGAAATACCTTGAAAAAAGAAGGTCAAAGATATTGAACCTCCTTGGGGGCAAAATGCTTTTTGAAATGGGCAACGATGGAGAACCTGCCTGGAAGAAGATAGAAGTATTGCCTGAAAAAGCAAATATCCTCTTTCACTTCCGACGCAATGAAGATAATACACATTATTTCCCCACCATTAAGTACCAGGGGGATAAACTGGAGTTTCAATATAAAGGTGCATATATTATTTGCCATCAGCCTGCATGGATGGTAGTGGAAGGGAGACTATTCAGCTTCAATAAAGAAGTTGATGGACATAAGCTTACGCCATTTTTAAATAAAAAATTTATCGTTATCCCTCATAAAGTTGAGGAAACCTACTACAAAAAATTTGTGGCCCCACTGGTTGCTGCTTTTGATGTTTATGCCAAAGGCTTTGAAATTAATAGTGAACGTTTTCAGCCTGTGCCAGTGCTCACTTTCTCAGAACTTGCACAAAATACCCCAACCCTAAGCCTTTTTGGGGATAATGAGGAGCCTGTAACAGCTGCGGAAGAAGGTGGCAATATCCTTTTTGAATTAACATTTCAGTATGGAGGGCATATTTTCAGGGCGGACCATGTAAGCCATACCAGTGTAAGTGTTGAGAAGGTTGGGGATTCTTATGTATTCCATAAAATTAAAAGAGAGCTTCATGATGAAAAGAAAATCATCAATTTTCTGAAAGATAAAGGCCTTGAACTTCGAAGTGCCAAGTTTACCTTCCCAAAACATCAAGCATTTTCATGGCTCAACCTAAATAAAGCCAAATTGGAAGGTGAAGGTTATATTATAAAGCAAAACCTAAAAGACAACAAAAAATATTTCCTTGGACCTGCTTCTATTGCTGTGGAAGTAAAGGAAAATATTGATTGGTTTGATGTGTTTGCAATAATAAAATTTGGTGATTATGAAATTCCTTTTAGCAAGCTGCGAAAATTAATGATTAAAAAGCAGCGGGAAATAGAGCTTCCCAATGGGGAAATTGCAGTAATCCCCGAAGTATGGTTTACAGAATATGCTGAGCTTTTTACTTTCGTGGAAGATGGAAAGGGCAACTCCCAAGCCCTGCACCTTCAAAAACATCATTTATCCCTTGTCCAGGATTTAGAAACAGGAGAGCTTGCCAAAGTAACCATGGACAGAAAGCTTCAAAAACTCCGGGATTTTGAAACTATAGAAGATCATTCTTTGCCACAAGGATTTAAGGGAGAACTTCGGCCATATCAAAAAGCTGGGTACAACTGGATGCATTTCTTGCATAAATATAAGTTTGGTGGCTGCCTTGCAGATGACATGGGCCTGGGAAAAACGGTACAAACCCTTGCACTTTTGCAATCACAAAAGGAGAATGGGATGCAAGCGGCCAATTTGTTGGTTATGCCAACTTCATTGATCTACAACTGGGAAATGGAGGCCAAGAAATTTACTCCTGGCCTTAGGGTTTTGGTATATACAGGCACAAACCGTGAAAAAGATGTAACGCTATTTTCTGATTATGACTTAATTTTAACATCATATGGTATCACAAGGTTGGACGTAGAAATCCTTAAAAGCTACTACTTCCATTATATCATCCTTGATGAGTCACAGGCAATAAAGAACCCAAATTCAAATATTGCAAAAGCTGTAAAAAAGCTAAGTTCGAAGTTTAGGCTGATCCTCACTGGTACACCTTTGGAAAACAGCACCATGGATTTATGGTCGCAAATGACTTTTATCAATCCCGGGCTGTTAGGAACTACTTCATTTTTCAAAAATGAGTTTTTGAATCCGATCGAAAAAAAGAACGATATATCAAAAACCAATAAGCTGTACTCAATTATCAAGCCTTTCATTCTTAGAAGGCATAAATCACAGGTCGCGACCGAGCTCCCGCCAAAGATCGAAAAAATTCAATACTGCGGAATGACACCCCAGCAGGAAGAAAAATATGAAGAAGCAAAAGCCTATTACCGCAATAAAATCCTGGACAGCATAGATGCCAACGGGGTAAACAATTCACAGATGTTGCTGCTCCAGGGATTGGTAAAATTACGACAGCTTGCCAACCATCCAAAGATGTTGGACCCTGCCTATGAGGGTGATTCCGGAAAAATGGAAGACGTTACGCACATGCTGCACAGTGCCATAAGTAAAAATCATAAAATACTGGTTTTTAGCCAATTCGTTAGGCACTTGAGCATTCTCAGCAATTACCTTAAAGAAAACCAAATAGATTTTGCTTACCTCGACGGAACAACAAGAGACAGAAAAAGCCAGGTAGAAAAATTCCAGGACAATGAAAATATCAAAGTCTTCCTTATTTCTTTAAAAGCAGGCGGCCTTGGCCTTAATCTTACCAAGGCAGATTATGTTTTTTTATTAGACCCCTGGTGGAACCCTGCCGCAGAAGCCCAGGCCGTAGACAGGGCGCATAGGATTGGGCAGGAGAACAAGGTTTTCACATATAAATTTATCACGAAAAACACGGTGGAAGAAAAAATCCTTGCACTTCAGAAAAACAAACTGCGCCTCGCAAATGATTTGATCACTACTGAGGAAAGCTTTGTAAAAAATCTTTCTAAAGAAGATATTTCCTCTTTACTTGAATAAGTTTTGCTTTTATTTTTTAATGACTTTTGAAGTGTTCAAAATTGTACCTCTTTGCATGATACGCACTATGTACACATCAGCGTTTAATGCTGCTCCATCTGTAAAGGAAATTCTATTTTCCCCTTTTTTATTTGAAAATCTTTCTAAATAGACTTGTTGCCCTTTGGAGTTTAATATCTGTAATTCAACAGGATCGTTATTCATTGAAGTATAATGGACAGAAAATTGTTCTACAAAAGGATTCGGCCATATTTTCACCAAATTAATCCCATCTTTTATCGATTTATGATCCACTAAAATTAATGGGAAATACTTAAAGTTTCCATCAAAATCAGTTTGTTTTAACCTGTAATAGCATGAACCTGAAATTGGATTTTTATCAGAAATAGAATATTTATTTACTACATCACTATTTCCAGCCCCATTAATATTACCGACTAATTCATAGTTTAATCCATTAGTGGTTTTTTCTATTGTAAAAAAATCATTATTTATTTCTGATGCGGTTGTCCACAACAAAATTACTTCATTATCTTTATTTTTCGCTTCAAAATTAATTAATGAAATCGGCAGCGAAGTCATTTGTCCAGGAAATACAACACCTGTAATAAGTTGCTGTCCAGCATTTGGTACAGCCGGTTGGGTTCCTGAAGTGGAACATGAAGAACAATCATTTCCGTTTATACCCGGAACACCGCTATATATTAAATTTGAGTTATTGGGATTTGTGGTAAGCTGAACAATCCCAATACCACCACCACCACCACCGCCATGTACAATACTTACTGTGACGTTGCCACCATCTCCTCCATTCACATTCAAGCTTATAGGACTTGTGTTGTTCCAAGTTACAACATCTATTTTTATGGCTCCCCCGCCTCCGCCTCCGCCTGCACCATCATTTCCTATTGGATTTTGTCCATTTTGTCCATTTGCATTTATAGCTATAGCGCCATTTGATAAAACTTGCGATGCCCTGAATATAATTATCCCGCCGCCATTGCCTCCATTTCCTGCCAAATTATCGTTTTGCTGTCCTGCACCACCACCACCACCGAAAAAAATCCGGTTATTATTAGTTATATAATCAATGGTTGCTCCTCCAATGCCACCCGCTGCAGAATTGTCTCCTCCTGCTCCTGTCCATCCGTTCCCTCCATTTCCAGCTCTTGTATTGTTGCCCCCACCCCCGCCGCCAGCATTATGAGGGTTTCCACCCCCACCGCCATTGGCCATTTTACCCTTTGCATGCCTTAGATCAGTTGTAATATTCACAATTCCCTCCCCTTTCAGGGCAAATCCCGAATTATTTGTACGAAAAGTCCCACTATTGTTGTTTCCACCATCAGAACCGCCCTTAATTGCGCCCCTAAAACCCCTTCCACTTACATCTAAATTGGCATTTAAAGTCAAACTTCCACTGGCTTCAAAAGCTAGAATACCCCCGGTTCCCGTAGTTGAATTCCAATCACTTGATGTTAAGGTAGCTGTAACAACAGCATTTTCATATTGCGGTACACTTACCACTTGAATAAAATCCGTAGCTGGGGCATTATAATTGTTTATAAGATTTCCATCTAAGGTCACAGTATAAGGTCCTAATCCAGTTATATTTTGGACTCTAATAAATTCATGAAGACCTGACTGATTTAAATTGGTGATGTTTCCATAGTTTATGTCATTAGTAGTGGTCATATTAGCGCCTTTCATCTGGATTACCATTAATTTTCTCCCTGCTGAAAAATCACCGATAATACCATCTAGGTTATTAATTGTCAAAGAATTACCACTAATCCCTGTTACCTTAGCATAGCTGTTTATCCTTCCCTGTATATTTACAGAAGTAGCAGCTTCTGCATTTTCCGAGTTGAAGAAATTTATATATAAGAAAGTCCCTAAAACTACTATTGCTAAAATAGAAATTCCAATTCCTACTTTCAACAGCAGGTTTTTCAATTGTTGTTTAGGTCTAATGTGTAGGCCTTGTTGCATACGCTTCTTATTAATTATTATAGGATGAATGCAAAATTTTGAAAATTATAATATTAGGATTATTAATAAATGATTATAATTTTATTATGATACCAAAGATAAATGAGACAACGATTACTTAATCTTATAAAACTTTTGCTTTATTACATAAGAATGATATAATGAGAAGTAGTTTGGAAAAAATTGGGAAGCATATACCAATCTTATATGTTAAGGTGGAATTTTTTGAACAAAAGTTCAAATAGTAAAAATTCTACCCATATATATTTTATTTTATCTTGTTTAGTTTGATTTGGTTATGACGTAAACAATTCTGTACGATTTATTAGAGGAAAGTAATTAAAACATATTCTAAAAAATCTTCATTGAGAAGTTTTAAAAATCTTACGTGAATATTTATGGATTTTGTTACCAATAAGATAACTTGTGATTAAATATTTATTAAGTGGCGAAAATCAAAACAAGTTATTTTTGTCAAAGTTGTGGAAACCAAAGCCCCAAATGGCAGGGAAAATGCACTGCGTGCAACGAATGGAATACATTTGTTGAAGAAGTAATCCAAAAAGATGAAGTAAATGCCACACCCTGGAAAAGTGGCAGTTCATCTTTGCAGCGTGCCAATAAACCAAAAATCCTGTCTGAAATAGACTTTCAACAGGAAAGCAGGATGGCGCTTTCGGACAAAGAGCTCAATAGGGTATTGGGCGGAGGCATAGTACCAGGTTCACTGGTACTTATTGGGGGGGAACCTGGTATTGGAAAATCTACGCTGCTACTGCAAATTGCTTTGTCCCTACCAGGAATAAAAGTATTGTATGTTTCTGGTGAGGAAAGTGAACAGCAAATAAAAATGCGGGCACAAAGGATGATCATCAACAATGGCAGCCCTTATATATTGACTGAAACGAGCACACAAAATATTTTCAAGCAAATAGAATCCCTTGTTCCCGATCTTGTAATTATTGATTCTGTTCAAACGTTACATTCTGCCCATATTGAATCCGGGGCCGGGAGTATTTCTCAAGTAAGGGAATGCACTGCTGAATTAATGAAATTCGCTAAAGAATCAGGGACGCCGGTTTTTATTATTGGTCATATAACAAAAGAAGGCAATCTTGCCGGGCCTAAAGTGCTGGAACATATGGTAGATACTGTTTTACAGTTTGAGGGAGACCGGCACTTGGCCTATAGGATTTTACGTACTACCAAAAACCGCTTTGGGTCTACCTCAGAGCTGGGGATTTATGAAATGCAAGGAACGGGCCTCCGCGAAGTTACCAATCCTTCTGAAATATTAATTTCACAAAGGGATACAGATTTAAGTGGCATAACCATTGGTGCCACACTTGAAGGCAACAGGCCTCTCCTTATTGAAGTACAATCTTTGGTAAGTGCAGCAACTTATGGAACCCCACAAAGAAGCTCCACAGGGTTTGATGCAAAAAGATTGAATATGTTATTGGCTGTGCTGGAAAAAAGAGGAGGATTTAAGCTTGGTGCCCAAGATGTCTTTTTAAATATAACGGGCGGTTTAAGGATTGAAGATCCTGCTATTGATCTTGCTGTATGTGCTTCTTTGGTATCATCATATGAAGATATCGCTATTAAAGGCAATATATGCTTTGCTGCAGAAGTTGGCCTTGGTGGGGAAATACGGGCAGTAAACAGGATAGAAAACAGAATAAAAGAAGCGGAGAAGTTAGGTTTCAAAGAAATATTTATTTCGAAGTTCCATAAAACAAGCCTTAACAAAAATGATTACCAAATAAAGATCCATTCCCTAAGTAAATTGGATGAGGTATTTACGATTTTGTTAGCCTAAACCTCTTTTTTTAGTTAGTTTATACCAGCGAACATTATTTTTAATCATGGAGCATTTTTTTGAAAGTAGCCTGGGGATTAGCCCTGATATATTTAATTATCTCATATTGCCATTATTGATATTCATTGCAAGGGTATGCGATGTTTCCATTGCTACCATCCGCATCATGTTTATTATGATTGGCAAAAAACAACTCGCTCCAATTTTAGGGTTTTTTGAAGCTTTAATCTGGCTTTTGGCAATAGGACAAATTTTTCAAAATGTTGATAGCCCCCTCTCCTATATTGCCTATGCGGCAGGTTTTGCCACAGGAACTTATGCTGGGATGTTTTTTGAAGAAAAATTGGCATTAGGCAATGTATTGGTAAGGATCATCACAAAAGAATATGCCGCAGGATTAATAGAACATCTAAAAGATAAAAAATATAGGTTTTCCAGCCTGGATGCGGAAGGGAATGAAGGAAAGGTGAGCGTGTTATTTACCGTTTTAAAAAGGGAACAGTTGCAAACCTTAATCCCCATAATCAACAATTTTAACCCAAATGCCTTTTATACAATTGAAAGTGTAAAAAGGGTAAGCCATGAAGAAATAAGTTCTGGAAGATATAAAAATATACTTTCCAGGTTCATTACTTTAAACAGGCGCTAAACGAAAGGTACATTTTCTTAATACTTATTTATAGGTACCTTCATCAATATGTTCCTGATCAAATCTTTGGTATTAACTCCTTCTGCTTCTGCTTCATAATTCAATATGATCCTGTGATTAAAAACATCAGCAACAACCTCTTTTATATCTTCCGGAAGTACAAAATCACGTTCATCAAAAAATGCAATGGCTTTGGCGGCAAGGTTTAAATTAATACTTGCCCTTGGCGATACACCAAATTGAATATAGTTTGCCTCATCTTTTAAACCATATTCAGCGGGTGTTCTTGTAGCAAAAACCAACTCAATGATATATTTTTCAAGGGATTCGGAAATCTTTATATTGTTAATTTCATCACGAATGGCAAAAATATCATTTTTAGTAAGCACAGGACTTACTGCTGCATTAAAACTAAGATTTGACATTCTTCTCATCACCTCGAGTTCTGAATCTTTTGAAGGATAGTTTACATAAACCTTCATCATAAACCTATCCATTTGTGCTTCGGGAAGCGGGTATGTTCCTTCCTGGTCTACCGGGTTTTGTGTGGCAAGTACTAGAAATGGTCTGTCAAGCTTAAAAGTTGTTTCGCCAATAGTAACTTGTTTTTCCTGCATAGCTTCCAGCAGTGCGGCCTGAACTTTTGCAGGGGACCGGTTTACCTCATCAGCAAGGATAATATTTGAAAAAATTGGGCCTTGCTTTACCTGAAATTCGGAAAGCTGTTGGTTATAGATCATAGTGCCAATAAGATCAGAAGGCAAGAGGTCCGGAGTAAATTGTATCCTTTGAAAATCCAGGTCCAAGGCTTTTGCCAATGTATTAACGGTCAATGTTTTTGCCAATCCAGGCACACCTTCCAGCAAAATATGCCCTTGGGTAAACAAGCCAATCAACAACCTGTTGATCATATATTGTTGGCCTACTACGGTTCTGCCCACCTCATTAAATACTTTTTTTATTTTTTCCTGATGCTCTTTCCTTATCTCAATCAGCGTTGCTTCTTCCATTATAGCTATTTTTATGAATTTTTATGCCTCCTATACGGTTGTAAAAATATTAAATTATTTAATTTAACTGTTTTAAAGAAAAATCAACTGATACTTTTTATAAAAAAAATAAACATGGATCAATGGCAGGAATTAAACGATTAGTTTTTTAATTCATTTTAAAGTTTGAATTTTTTAATTTTATATAATATTTACCATCAATACCCAATATATCACTTGAAATTTAACAAATACTATTCAGCTGCAATTGCTGCTTTTATTATATGGGGTTTTTTTCCCATAGCATTAAAGGCACTTTCCAATCATCCTAGTGGCCAAATATTATATTACAGGATCTTGACTTCTTGTATCAGCATAATCCTGCTCTCCCTTCTTTTCAGGAGAAAAGAATTTACGAAGAGTATAAGTATTTTTAAAAGCTCAGATCAAAAAGAACAAAAAAGATTTGCTTACCTAACTTTGGCAGCCGGTCTTTTAATGACCATTAATTGGCTTGTCTTTATTTACGTAATCAACCATATCAGTATTCAAACCGGCTCTTTTTCATATCTTGTTTGCCCTATAATCACAGCTGTGCTGGGTTATTTGCTACTGAAGGAGACCTTAGCGCCAAATCAATGGATCGCCATTATATTGAGCTCAATTTCTTGTATATTATTGGGTACAGGTTCTTTTTTGAACCTGGGGTACAGCTTATTAATTGCATCCAGCTATGCATTTTATCTTATTACACAAAAATTGCTGAAAGATTATGATAAAATTTTCTTACTTACACTACAACTAATAATTGCGTGTATAATAGTGATGCCTTTTTATACCTTTTTTAATGGTGGGGCAGGCGTGGACCTGTATTTTTTCTCAGTCATTGTCCTTATTAGCCTGCTCTTTACAGTACTGCCTTTATTTCTCAGTTTATTTGCTTTAAAGGAGATGCCCTCAGGAGCTATGGGTATATTAATGTATATAAATCCAGTCCTGAACTTTATTATTGCATTTTTATATTATCAAGAAAAAGCCAGTAACAACCAATTATGGGCGTATTCTATGATATCTTTATCATTGATATTATATAACTTAAACTTTTCAAAAGCTAAGGTCCTGCCAATTCCTTAAGTGCCTTCTCAATAAAAGGCTATAAAAGTTTCGCAAGCCGATTAACGAAGTTGAGAGGTGTATAAACCTCCTTAATATTTTTTAAAGTAGGATATGAGTTTTCCATTTCAGAACTCTAAAAATTTGCGCATCAGACCGCAGCGGGGTCAAATATCCATAGCCACGGGTTTAAACCCGTGGCTATGGATAAGGGAGTGAATGGTTTTGGCGGAATTTTTGCCTTTTAAGCATAAATTGTGACAAAACGGATGCTGCCAAACTTTAGGAATTTATTTTTTAAAAATGAAATAGGCTGCAAGAACCAGAAAGAAGAACCCTACAATATGGTTCCATGCGAGCTTATCGGTTTTGAAAACAAATACTGCAATCAATCCAAATACTGTTAATGAAATAATTTCCTGGATGGTTTTTAGCTCTATTAAAGAAAATGGACCATTATTGCCAGTATACCCAATTTTGTTTGCTGGTACTTGAAAACAATATTCAAAAAACGCAAGAAGCCAGCTTACAAGGATGATACTCCAGATACCAAGGTGTTGAAGCCAGGTTATTTTCTTAAAATACAAATGACCATACCATGCAAAAGTCATAAAGACATTGGACATGATCAATAAAAAGATGGTTAAGATGCCCTTCATAAAGTATAGTTAATTCAATAAATCTAGTGGAGAAGATCAATTTTTCAAATATGGCATCAGGATTTTAGTCCAAAGTTCATAACCCTTTTCATTAAGGTGCAGGTTATCTTCAACAAAGTATTCTGCATTAGGATTGCCTGAACTGTCCAACATGGGATTATAAATATCAATAAATGTACCTTTAGTTTTTGAGCCTAAAAATTTCTTTATTAGGCTGTTTGCATATTTTATTTCTTCTATTTTTGCCATACGGGAAGGGCTGGGCTTTATGGATATGTACAATACTTCCGTTTCAGGCATCCTATCACTTATTAAATTGAATAGCTCCTCAAAGTCTTTCTTCACCAGGAGCGCGGGCTTACCATTCCAAATATCATTATCGCCCGAATAAATAATGATTTGTTTGGGATAATATTTAAAAAGCAGCTTCTCAGCATTTACAATCATATCCCTTATTTCCGAACCTCCAAAACCTTTATTCAGCACCTTTATGTTTTTAAATCTTTTTTGAAGTCCGGTCCACAACCTTATTGAGGAACTTCCTGTAAATAATGCCAATTCTTTATCAAATTCTGTTTTTTCCATAGCATCCAGTTCTTCTTTCCAGCGGTCCCTGCTGGTGATTTTTTCATCTTTAAATCTCACCTCGACCAAAACAGGAAGGTGGTCTGATGGATAATTTTGTTTGTAAGAATCAGAGAGGGCACCGTGCCTCAGTACCTGAAATTTATTGTTCGCGAAAATATGGTCTATTTTATCCCCAAGAGGTTCATGAAATTTAAAATTATTGAATGTCCCAGCAGGCCCATATGGAGGGGATAAAGAAATCTCCTGTGCGTCAAAAATATTTACTTCTTTTACAAAGTTCTGGTAGGGCTCTGCGGATGGGGAAAAATTAAAATCGCCCATTATCAAGTAGGGGGCTTCACCTGAAAATTCTTTAGCTTTTTCAATAAGCAATTCAGAGCTCCGAAGCCTGGCTTCAATACCAATATGGTCAAAATGAGTATTGTAAACAAAAAAGGAGGTATTTGTGGCCCTGTGGATTAACTTTGCCCAGGTACAAATCCGTGGCAATGCTGCGTCCCAGGATTTTGATGGTTGGTTAGGGGTCAAGGAAAGCCAAAAAGTACCCGTATTAAGTAGATCAAATAGCTCCTCTTTATACAAGATTGCAGCGTATTCACCCGCTTCCTTTCCATCGTCCCTGGCTTTGCCAACCCAGCTAAACCCTGGTAAAGCATGGCCCAAATCTAGCATTTGATTATGAAGTGCCTCCTGTATTCCAATTATGTCTGCGTTATGAAATTTTATAAGATCAAATACATATTTTTTCCTATTGTACCAATCAGGAGAATCTGCTTTGTTATCATATCTTATATTATAGGTCATCACATTTATTGATTCTCCTGCCTGGGCTGCAACTTCCTTCCATATTGTCAACAACAAGACAGAATAAAATATAAGCATTTTCATAAAGTCAAATTAAAAATGGTTAGTAATCTTTTATGGTGCTACAAATTCCAGCGTTACCAATTGAATTATAAATTCTCCTTGAATAAAGGTGCAAAACCTGTTGCCAAATTAATCAAATACATATAAATAAATAAGATATATATGATGCCATTTTAAATTTTATATTTTTGTAAAAACTTTCTTTTCTTAAGCGTCAAAAAAATCCATTCAATATAACCTGGAGAAAATACATTTTGCAATGCAAAAAAAATGGATAATCAAACCCACACAAGACCCATTAGTTACAAAGAGACTTTCTTCTGAGTTAAATATAAACGAAACTTTATCAAGTATTTTATTACAACGGAACATAGAGAACTATGATGAAGCCAAAGCTTTTTTCCGTCCTTCCTTAGACAGCCTTCACAACCCATTTCTAATGAAAGATATGGACAAGGCTGTAAGGCGGTTGAGGCAAGCCCTGGAAAGGCAGGAAAAAATATTGGTTTACGGAGATTATGATGTGGACGGCACTACTGCTGTAGCCCTTTTTTTTGGTTTTATTAGCAGCTTTTACCATACCATTGATTATTACATACCTGATAGATATACCGAAGGATATGGAGTTTCGAACGAAGGTATAGAATATGCCGCGGAAAATGGCTTTTCACTTATTGTATGCCTTGACTGCGGAATTAAAGCCGTAGAAAAAATCAGCCTGGCCGCATCAAAAGGTGTAGATTTTATAGTATGCGATCACCATAGGCCTGGCAATGAACTTCCTGCTGCATACGCTGTTTTAGACCCTAAAAGATCAGACTGCCCCTATCCATATAAAGAACTATCGGGTTGCGGTATTGGATATAAATTTCTTCAGGCGTATTGCATTCAATACCAACTTGATCAAGCACCGTTATATGAGTTCCTGGACCTTGTAGTGGTGAGCATTGCTTCTGATATCGTGCCTATAATGGGCGAAAACAGGACCTTGGCTTATTTTGGACTAAAACAAATAAATGCAAAACCCCGACCGGGGCTCAAGGCTCTAATTGAAATAGCCTCTGTAAAAGATGAAATCACAATCAGTAAAATCGTTTTTACCATTGGCCCAAGGATTAATGCTGCCGGAAGAATTGAGCATGCCAAAGCTGCCGTAAAATTATTGTTGTGCAATGACGTAGCTTCTGCTGATGAATGTGCCAGAACAATAAATATTAATAATACTACCCGGCGTGACCATGATTCAAGCATTACACGTGAAGCTTTGGGAATGATAGAAAATGATGAATTGCTGCTGAATTCTAAATCAACAGTATTGTTCAAAAACGACTGGCATAAAGGTGTGATAGGGATTGTTGCTTCTCGATGCATTGAAAAATTTTACAGGCCTACCATAATTTTGACAGAGTCTAACAATATGGCTTCGGGCTCTGCAAGGTCTGTTGTAGGCTTTGATGTTTATGAGGCTATTGCCGATTGTTCTGATTTGTTGAGCCAATTTGGCGGCCACAAATATGCAGCAGGCCTCACAATGGAGCTTTCTAATGTAGAAGAGTTTAGAAGGAAATTTGAAGCGGTAGTTTCAAGCAAGATTTCCCCCGATCAACTTGAGCCAATAGTTGATGTGGATCAAATAATAACCCTTGACCAGATAAATTTCAAGTTATTCAAAATCCTGGCACAAATGGAACCTTTTGGTCCGGGAAACATGCAGCCAGTTTTTGTATCGGAAGAATTATCGGTTAAAGGGCAATGCAAAATCATTAAAGAAGAGCATCTTAAATTTTTTGTTCAACAAAAAGGATCATTAAACACATTTTCTGTTATTGCTTTCGGATGTGGCTCATTTTTTGAATCGATAAATAGCGGCAAACTTTTTAAAATGGCTTATACCATAGAAGTAAATGAATATAGGGGCGAAAAGTCACTACAACTCTGCATGAAAGATATTATTTTGTAAGATTAAATATTTAGGATGATTTTAAGGGCTGAAAATTTAGTAAAAAAATACAAAAAGCGAACTGTTGTAAACAATATCTCCGTAGAAGTTGCACAAGGGGAAATTGTAGGGCTGCTTGGCCCTAATGGGGCAGGAAAAACTACCTCTTTTTATATGATCGTAGGGTTGATAAAACCTAATGAAGGAAGTATCTTTTTGGATACAAAAGACATTACAAAACTTCCCATGTACAGGCGTGCTAAGCTTGGTATCGGGTACCTGGCACAAGAAGCTTCCGTTTTTAGGACTCTCACAGTTGAAGAGAACATAAAGGCAGTTTTAGAGATGACCAAATTGAGCAAAGCAGACCAAAGAGAAAAGATGGAGGGGCTTCTGAATGAATTCAGTCTTACCCACGTCCGCAAAAGTATTGGTATGGTACTCTCCGGGGGAGAAAGACGCAGGACAGAAATTGCGCGGGCACTTGCTGTTGACCCTAAATTTGTACTTCTTGATGAACCTTTTGCGGGCGTAGACCCAATAGCTGTGGAAGAAATCCAAACCATTGTTTCAAAATTAAAAGACAAAAATATTGGCATCCTAATTACTGACCATAATGTAAATGAAACCTTATCAATTACAGACAGGGCTTATTTAATGTTCGAAGGCAATTTACTCAAAGCAGGGACCGCAGAGGAATTGGCTGCTGATGAACAGGTTAGGCGTGTATATCTTGGCAAAAACTTTGAATTGAAACGTAAAATTTAAATCGTCAATTCAATAAATCCTCCGTTAAAATAAAAAAAATAATTAGATTAGAGGTTAATTTTGCCGAAGATTAATTTCTTCCTTTATCCGATGGAAATATTCAATTCAATAGTTACTTGGGTGATAAAAAAAAGGGTTCATGATATTGAGCTTTTTATTAAACATCCCATTGAAGTACAGAAGGAAGTATTTACCAAACTTATCCAAACAGCTAAAAATACAGAATTTGGAAAAAAATACTGTTTCCGTGATTTAGATTCACCTGATGTGTTTAAAGAAAGGGTTCCGGTAGTTTCTTATGAAAAACTTTTCCCGTATATAGAAAGGTTGATGCGTGGGGAACAGAATTTATTATGGCCCACTGAAATCCTGTGGTTTGCAAAATCTTCGGGCACAACCAATGCACGAAGCAAATTCATACCTGTTTCGCAAGAGGCCTTGGATGACTGCCACTTTAAAGGTGGGAAAGACATGCTGTCAATTTATGTCAATAATCATCCTGATACAAAATTATTTGCGGGAAAAGGTTTAACCATAGGTGGCAGCCACCAAAATAATACACTCAACCCGTCTGCTAATTCATATTATGGTGACATATCCGCAGTGATCATGAAAAACCTGCCGCTGTGGGCCCAGTATGCAAGGACTCCTAGTTTGGATATAGCATTAATGGACGAATGGGAAGAAAAGATAAAAAAAATGGCTTTGGCCACTGCCAATGAAAATGTAACCTCTATTTCTGGCGTACCAACCTGGACCTTAATATTATTGCAAAAAATTCTGGAGCTTAAAGGCACGAGTCAGATCATGGATATATGGCCTAACCTTGAACTATTTGTACATGGCGCTGTGTCTTTTACACCTTATAGGCAAATATTCCAATCTTTGATTAATAGTCCTGGAATGCGCTATATGGAAACCTATAATGCATCAGAGGGTTTTTTTGGTATCCAAGACCAACCAGGATCGCAAGAAATGCTTTTGATGTTGGATTATGGCATATTTTATGAATTTGTCCCCATGGAAGAGATGGCAAATGAGTATCCTAAAATTGTTGACTTGCAATCGGTGGAATTAGGGACGAATTATGCCCTTGTCATTTCTACAAACGCAGGACTTTGGCGCTATATGATTGGCGATACTATAAAATTTACTTCTTTAAATCCATTCAGGATCAAAATTTCCGGCAGAACAAAGCATTTTATCAATGCTTTTGGTGAAGAGGTTATAATAGAAAATGCTGAAATAGCCATCACTAAGGCTTGTGAGGAAACAAAAGCCACAATTGATAATTTTACGGCTGCACCTAAGTTCATGGAGGCCAAAAACAAAGGAGGCCATGAATGGCTTATCGAATTTTTACAGCCTCCTTCAAGCATGGAGTTATTTATTAAGGTATTAGATGATGCACTGAGAAGAGAAAATTCAGATTATGATGCTAAAAGATATAAAGATATTGCCCTTGAAGCTCCAACAGTGCACAGTGTTCCTGTAGGAACTTTTTATAACTGGATGAAAAAAAGGGGGAAATTAGGTGGCCAAAATAAGGTTCCCAGACTATTTAATACACGCGAATACCTCGATGATATCCTCAACATGCTACAATAAAATTCTTAACGATAAAAAGAATTTAGCATTACTAAAAAATCACCTCTGTGATTAGTAATTGAATTATTTCAAGAAGTCAATTTTTTTATAATAAATAATTTTTTAATAGGATATTAATAAATATTTTACAGGTAAAAACCCTGAATTTATTTTATGCAAAAGATTTAAATTCTGTTGAAAATCACGAAACTTTTATAAAAATTTTACACCATTTTATATTACAATTACGATTGCTTTTCAATGTAATTTTTTTGGTGAATAAAATATTTTACACCCAGCCATAACATTTTTTTAACTATATAAAGATTTAAGAAATTCAAGTATAGTTATCCACAAATTAAAAAAGTTATCCACACAAAAATTGTGATTTATTATAAGTAGCTTGATATCTATATGTTACGACGTGAAATTAAACAAATTCTTTTGTGGATAACTCCCTCATATTTTGAAACTTAATAATTTTTGATAAAAAAAAATGTTTTTTTTATTAATTTGCCCTAAAGTTACATAGTAATATTGCCTAAAGAAATTAGCAAAAATATTTTACTGCATTCCTGGTAGTCGAAGTTTCTAAATCTGATTTTGAAGGTTCATTTAAGACATAGTATCCTCAATAAAAACAAAAACATTTTACCTGCTTTCTACTATTTAATTTAAGATACATTTTGGAAAATGATGAAAGCAATTATTTTAAATATTAACAACCCT
>JALZND010000226.1 GCA_030857845.1 Bacteroidota bacterium
AACCTATAACCTAAATAAATTATACCAACTACAAAACCATTAATATGATAATTATTAAATATTATTTCCCTGAATGCCTTAGAATCACCTTATGAACTTTTAACCTATAACCAATTACCTATAACCTAAATCACTCAAATCTTAACGACTCTATAGGATCAAGCCTGGAGGCTTTTCTTGCAGGTAAATACCCTGAAATCAAACCTACGCCGATACAAATCAGCAGTCCTGCAATAACCCAAATCCATGGAATTATAAATTTGCCTGCATCAATTAAATGTGCCAAAACATTTCCAGTTAAAATACCCAGGATTACTCCAACCATCCCTCCAATCACACATATTACAATGGCTTCGATAAGGAATTGTTGACGTATCCTAAGGGGAGTTGCGCCCAATGCTTTACGGACTCCAATTTCCCTGGTACGCTCTGTTACAGAAACCATCATGATATTCATTAAACCAATTGAAGCGCCCATCAATGTAATAAACCCAATAGTAAAGCCACCGATCCGGAGGTAGCCAGTTATTTCATTTAGACTTTGGGCCATTGAGTCGCTTTTTTGGATCTCAAAAGAATCTTCCTTCCCAATTCCATCCTGCCTGATCGAACGCATCAATCCGGTGGCTTCACCCATGGCATACTCCATTTCGGCAGGTTCATTGATGGAGGTGCTGATCCTGAAGCGCAATTCATTGCCAGAAGCTAGCTTCCTACCTGCCTCCATTGGAATAATGACTGTTCGGTCGGCACCTCCTCCACCCATACCACCTTGCTTTTCCAATACTCCGACAACTTTATATTTTCTGCCGTAAAATGAAATCTCCTTATTTACAGGTTCTTCATTTTCAAACAAGTTGTTGACCAATTCTTCTCCTATAATGGCAACATTTGCCCCATATTGAGTTTCTACTGCAGAAAAATTCCTTCCTTTGGCAAGATTGTAAGATTTAACAAGGAGGTAGTTTTCATCCCCTCCTAAAATGTTCATGTTTGGGTTTGTTTTTTTTGATAGTCTTTTCACTTCTGCATTTCCTGTTACATTTACAAAAACAGTTACCGTAGCAGGAAATTGATAAAGTTCTTTATACCTCATGGCCTGGGCATAGGTAAAGGGCGGATAAATTTTCTCTTCTATCCCTCTTTGGCTTCCCCTCCTTCCATCCGCACCTTTTGGGGAAATGTCGAAAGTATTTGCCCCGAGGCTGGACAAGCTGTTGGTTATGCTGTATTTTATGGCATCAATGGCTGTGAGTATTCCCACAAGGGAAGTGATTCCAATTGCAATTATTAATGCTGTAAGCACAGTCCTTAACAAATTGGTTTTTATAGCCCGTATACTTTCGAGTATATTTTCTTGTAGGTTCATGCTTTTGATCTTATATGAAAGATAAAAATATATTTAATAGTGGTAAGGAGTAAGAAAAATTATGTAAATTCCGTTACATATTTTATAATCGGTAAAATAGCGTTAGGATTATGAAAAAATATATTTTATTTGGGGTGTTTTTTATTGCCTCGTTTACTGCAAGGGCATCTTACCTGATGATCCCAATGGACAAGGTACAAAAAAATCACCTTAAGGCTTATGGCCTTGCATATTGGGTATTGGAAAATGATATAGAAGTAGATTGGCTACTCAATTACAAAGGTGGAAGTTTTATGTTCAAATATTACCAGAAATTTGAAAATGAACTTATCGTTAGGGGCATAAGCTATGAAGTTATTTCTGATGCACAATCAAATAATATAATTTCAACCATTGGCAGCCCCTCATCAAATATGGATGTGATGAAGCTGGAAAAATTTCCAAAAATTGCTGTTTACACACCAAAAAGCAAACAACCTTGGGACGATGCGGTAACGCTTGCACTGACTTATGCCGAGATACCCTATGAAACAATTTTTGATGAAGAAATCATGAATGGCGAGCTGCCAAAATATGATTGGCTGCACCTTCACCATGAAGACTTCACCGGTCAATATGGTAAATTTTATGCAAGCTATGGAAATTATCCATGGTATAAAGCCCAGCAACGGGAATATGAACAAATGGCTGCAAAATTTGGTATAAAAAAGGTATCTCAACTTAAATTGGACGTAGTTAAAAAGATCCGGGATTTTGTGTCCGGAGGAGGGTTTCTTTTTGCTATGTGCTCCGCCACCGACACTTATGATATAGCACTTTCAGCTGAGGGAGTCGACATTGTGGAATATATGTACGATGGGGACCCTGCTGACCCAAAGGCTCAACAAAAACTTGATTACTCAAGGACTTTTGCCTTCAAAGATTTCAACCTGGTAAGGGACCCTATGGAATATGAATATTCAAATATTGACAACCAGCCTCAGGAAAGGGGGTTCAGGGAATACAATGATTATTTTTCCATATTTGAATTTTCTGCCAAATGGGACCCTGTGCCAACAATGCTGACCCAAAACCATGAAAAACAAATAAAAGGTTTTATGGGCCAAACTACTGCTTTTAAGAAAAAGCTGATCAAATCAGATGTAGTCATTATGGGAGAAACAAAATCTATTGATGAAGCACGCTACATCCATGGAATATATGGTGAGGGTTTTTGGACTTTTTATGGTGGCCACGACCCTGAAGATTACCAACATATGGTAGGAGAAGAACCTACTGACCTGAACCTTTTTCCTAACTCTCCAGGTTATAGGTTAATATTAAACAACATTTTATTTCCTGCAGCAAAAAAGAAGAAACAAAAAACTTAAGGATTGGATAAGTAAACCATATGCTTAACTTTTTTTCCAATTTTAATGGATACAGATGATTCTGAGGGTCAACTGTACCCATAAAATTTTAATACGATTAGGTTTCATCAAGTTCCAAATGGGAAGATGACTTTTAACTTAACTTATTATGTTTTTTTAATTTTCTCCTTCAGTAATTTTAACCTTTCGTTAAAATCAAGTCGTTCAATATCAGAAACCAGAACAGCACTTAAAAAGTCTAAAACTTTCCCTTCATGAGGCGTTGATTTTCCGGTTTTAAAACTAACATATCTCATGGTACTCCACAACAAGGTTTTAAGGTGTGTTTCTTTTTCGTCTGTCATGTAATACTCAAGAATTATTGTATTTTCGTTGTACCAGATCAAGCTTGTTTTAATTTTTACCCACTCTCCTACCATTGCCGGCCTTAGATAAGATATTTGATGGTTATAAACTACCCAGGCAGCATCATAAGCTTTGATAAAATCCATCACTTCCAGACCATAAAGTCGCGGCACCTGGTCTTCCCTAGCATTAAAAAAATAGTCAAAATACTTTGCGTTGTTCAGGTGCTTCATAGGATCACAATCCTGAAACCTGATTACAACTTTCGATTCAGATTCCTTTGTATATTCTTTATTTTTATCAAGTTCAAACATAATATAGAAAATGTAACAGTCTTATGTATTACTAATGTTATACACAAAGAAAGGTTTAATATTTTGTATTTTAAACAGTGTCTATATCTAATCGTTATATTTGCTATAATTTGAACATGACTTGGGAATGCTTTTAGAAGTTACTGGCATTTATATAAATTTATTATTTTTTGATGAACCCGTACGACGTATTAATTATTGGTGGTGGACCTTGTGGCTTGGCTTGTGGGATTGATGCCAAGAAAAACAATCTTTCATATATTATATTAGAAAAAGGGAGTATTGTAGAATCAGTAAGACGTTACCCTTTAAATATGTCGTTTTTTTCGACCTCTGAAATGATAGAGATTGGAAATATCCCGTTTACCTCTATTGATATCAGGCCCACCAGGAACGAAGCATTGAAATACTACAGAAAAGTTTCTGATTATTTTAATCTGAATTTGCAGCTGTTTACCACTGTTGAGAACATAGAAAAAGGAAACGGTTATTTTACAATTCTAACAAACAAAGAAACTTATATAGCTAAAAAGGTGGTATTAGCTATTGGTTATTATGACCTGCCCAGGCTACTCCGCCTACCCGGAGAGGAGCTGCCACATGTAAGCCATTATTATGACGAACCTTATAAATATGCCAAAACTAATGTTATGGTGGTTGGCGGTGCAAATTCTGCTGTAGAAACTGCTTTAGACCTTTTCAGGAATGGGGCATATGTAACTTTAGTCCATCAGTTCCCTACATTGGACAAAACAGCTAAATACTGGATTGTACCAGACCTGGAAAACCGGATCAAAAAAAATGAAGTGAAATCTTATTTCAGGCATCGTGTAATAGAAATACGCCAACAAGATGTTGTAATAGAAGACCTTGATACCGGCGAAATGAAAATGATCCCTGCCGATTTTGTTTTTCTCATGGTGGGATACAGGCCTGATGCAGAGTTTATGCAAAAGGTAGGGATCAACCTTGAAAGTGCTGCATATATTCCTCAGATTAATGCTTCAACATTTGAAACAAATGTTGAAGGCATATATGTAGCCGGCTCTGTGGTAGGAGGAGAAGAAACAGCCAAGATATTCATTGAAAATGGCCGTGAGCATGGGAAAGTAATTATGGAAAACATAAAACGTAGATTATATGATCAACCTCATAACTCAGAAGTTGATTCATAAAAAATAATATTTATAGCGTTATAACTTTTCGGAATATAGAATTCCGGTTGTTATAATATGAATAGCATAGAGCAGCAGCTAATTGTGCAGTATCAATAATCAAGTCATTATTAAACCTTTTGGACTTGAATTTTTTATATAGAGTCGAAGACACTCCAATAGAAGGCATGCTCTTATGCGGCATATTTTTATACATTTCAATATTTAACCCAAACGTATAGCCTCCGAAGGATGAACATTTATGACAAAAGGATATATAAGGAATAGATTTAATATTAATGAAATTGAAAAGGCATAATATATCCTAGATAAAAAATAAAATTTAAACTTATTTGGATCGTTTTTTTAAAAAGGCTTCCTCAATTATCCCCTCAACATTTTTTTCTTTGACATGGGTCAGCCAATGATTTTCAACCACCACAACAGGGGCTTCTTTGCACCTTCCTGTACATTTCGTTTTAATTATTTTTGTCTCTTCCCTAATCCCGATCTTTTTTAGCTCACCGGAAAATACCTTTTCAAGGTTTTTAGACCCCGCATCTTTACAATCACTGCCATTACAGATAAAAATGAAATTTTTTACTTTATTAAAATCTTTGCCCATCTTTAACAATACTAATTTCCATGATGACCTTATAAAGGACAAGCATACATATTTATTTTATATTTATGGTGCTACCAATTGCATTAAAATACCACACAACCAAGCCCCATAAGTTCCAACAGCATAGCCTAGCACAGCAAGCAAAACCCCCACAGGTGCCAAAGAAGGATTAAATGCAGAAGCTACAATAGGTGCAGAAGCAGCGCCACCTACATTGGCCTGGCTTCCAACAGCTACAAAGAAGAATGGTGCCCTGATAATCTTCGCCACCAGCAGCAATATGCAAACATGCACAAGCATCCAAATGATTCCAACTAAAAATAACTGATAGTGTTGGTAAATTGATTTCAAGTCCATATGCATCCCTATTGTCGCCACAAGAACATACAACAATACGCTACCAATCCTTGAGGCACCTACGCCTTCCAATTTTTTTATTTTGGTAAAAGACAACAACAAGCCCAGTGTAGTGGCAATTACTATCAACCATAGAAATTCGCTCGTAAGGCTGAACTTATCCAGTTGTGGTGCATTTAATTTAATCCAGGGCGCAAATAAGTCAGCACAAACATGTGCAAAGGCCGTAACACCAAATCCAACACCCAAAATTGCCATTGTATCGGCCATGGTGGGCATCCTGGATATGCTTGACCTGTAATTTTCGATTCTTTCCTGAACTTCAACTATTGCTGATGCATGAGCCTTTAATTTTATATCGATTTCTGCCGACCTACCAGCACCATACAGTAAAAAAGCCATCCAAATATTTGCCACTATAACGTCAATCGTCACCATAATGGAAAACATCTGGCTGCTCGCGCCAAATACTTCCAACATGGCAGCCTGGTTGGCACCTCCACCGATCCAGCTGCCAGCAATAGTTGCCATTCCCCTCCATACAGCATCCGGACCCACCCC
>JALZND010000227.1 GCA_030857845.1 Bacteroidota bacterium
TGCCAAATCTGGTAAGGATAAGGCTTTAGTGAAATGACTATTATTTGTCAGGAAAGCAGCTTTCACATGCAAATTGGTATCCTCTGTAAAATTCGCTAAAAAATCTTCCATATAAAAACAAAATACTATAAACCTTTTATAAAGCCTTTATAAATAATTTCATTCCTGACTCTTATGCTTATTTTAAAATCTTTTGGTGGATTTCTAGTCGTTGGGAAAGTTGGAAATTTTTCTTGGCCATAGTATTCCCAGGCTAAATATTACTAAATCCCCAATAAGTTTCATATCAAAATTAATTTTTACTATTTTACCCAATCGTTGATAGGCTGCATAATAATTGAGCTTATTCCGATACATTTTTTGATTGATTTGATAAACAAATAAACACACCAACTATGGAGAAACTAAATCCTTCCAGAAGAGAATTTTTAAAAAAATCGACATTGGCAACAGCAGGCCTTTCATTGGGTGCCCTTGGTTTTTCTGCTAAAAGCTATGGCCAAATATTGGGAGCAAATGATAGGGTAAATGTAGGTATCGTAGGGTTTTCAAACAGGGCAAAACACGCCTTGATCCCGGCAATGTTGGCCCACGCCAAAGAGCTTAATTTTCAGTTTACGGCAATATCTGACCTTTGGAGCAGGAGAAGGGAAGAGGGCGAAGCTTTTTTGAAAGAAAGGGGCAACAAAAAAATAAAAACTGCCCGAAACAATGACGAGCTTTATGCCCGAAAAGATGTAGATGCTGTTATTGTTAGCACTGCAGATTTTCAGCACGCACTTCATTGCAAAGAGGCTGTAGAAGCTGGCAGAGATGTTTATGTAGAAAAACCTTTTGCAGAAACCATGGAAGATAACAGGGCAGCCAGGGCTGCGGTGGAAAAATCAGGAAAAATTGTTCAAGTGGGATCTCAAAGAAGAAGTGGGGGAAACTACCATGCCGCCAATGATTTTATTAGGTCGGGGAAATTTGGCGATATAGTGATGGTAGAAATGACCTGGAATGTTAATCAGCCTGGAAGGTGGAGACTGCCCCAGCTTACCAAGGAAATTAAAAAGGAAGATACAGATTGGGAGCGTTTTTTGATGAACAGGCCCTATGAAGAGTGGGACCCAAGGAAATATTTGGAATATAGATTGTTTTGGCCTTATTCATCCGGCATTCCGGGCCAATGGATGGCACACCAAATTGACACAGTTCACTGGTTTACCGGGTATAACCATCCGCGCAGTGTGGCAGCAAATGGAGGGATATATTTGTGGAAAGATGGCAGGGAAAATTTTGATACCATGACTGCAGTTTTTGACTATGGCCCTGCTGATGACAAAACAAAAGGGTTCCAGGTAGTATATTCTTCACGCTTTACCAATTCTGCAGGGGGGACTAAAGAGATTTACTATTCAAATGGTGGTGAACTTAACTTGGATACCAATAAAATTACCTCACGTGGTGGCCTTGAACCATCATTTGCAGCAGAAATGGAAATGGAAGCTAATTTACTTGAGGAAATGTCGATTGCAGAACAGTTTAAGGCAGAAACAGCTGCCAATACCGGGGTCGATAACATGACATTGGCACATATGAGGAATTGGATGGAATGTGTACGGAGCAGGCAAAAAGCTAATGCAGATGTAATGGCCGGCTACAACCACTCAATTGCAAATATAATGACAACCGCGGCCTTAAGGACTGGCAAGCTTGTAACCTTTGACGAGGAAAACCAGGAGGTGCTGGCGGGCGGGGAGGTTTTTAAATTTTAAAAATATGATGGAGCAAACCTGGCGATGGTATGGGCCAAATGACCCTGTAAGCCTTTGGGATGTGAAGCAAGCGGGGGCTACTGGTATAGTGTCGGCATTGCACCACATTCCCAATGGCAGTATTTGGGAAATAGAGGAAATCATGAAAAGGAAACAGGAGATTGAAAAAATGGGACTTTCCTGGTCTGTCGTAGAAAGTGTTCCTGTTCATGAAAATATAAAAAATCAATCTGGAAGGTTTAAGGAGTATATAGAAAACTATAAATCAAGCATCAGGAACCTTGGGAAATGCGGGATTGATACAATTTGCTATAATTTCATGCCCATACTTGATTGGACCAGGACAGACCTGAAATTTGAATTGCCTGATGGTTCCAAAGCTTTGCGTTTTGATGTAAATGCATTTGTTGCGTTTGACCTATTCCTTTTGAAAAGGCCCGGTGCAGCAGGTTCTTACACCGAAAAGCAAAAGGAAAAGGCAAAGAATTATTTTAACAAATTATCACAACAGGAAATAGAAATTCTAATTGCTAATATAATTGCAGGCCTTCCAGGAGCAGAAGAAAATTATACACTGGAACAGTTTCAAAAAGTTTTAGATTCTTATAAACACATAGAGGCTTCAAACTTAAGGGCCAATCTTGGATATTTCCTTAAAGAAGTTGTGCCAGTAGCCGAGGAAGCTGGAGTATTTATGGTAATTCATCCTGATGACCCACCTTTTCCTCTGTTAGGTCTTCCAAGAATAGTTTCTACTGAGGAAGATGCCAAAATTGTTCTCGGGCTAATAGATAGCCCTCATAACGGCTTGTGTTTTTGTACGGGCTCATTTGGCGTTCGGAAAGACAATGACTTACCTGTTATGATTCAGCGCCTTGGTCACCGTATAAACTTTGTTCATCTTAGAAGCACCAAACGCGATGAAGAAGGCAATTTTTTTGAAGCGGACCATCTGAATGGAGACGTAGATATGTATAGTGTCATTAAAGCTCTTTTGGAAGAACAAAATAAAAGAATGGCTACAGGAAGAAAAGATGCAAGATTTCCAATGCGTCCAGACCACGGGCATCAAATGCTTGATGACCTGAAAAAGACTACGAATCCCGGTTATTCAGCAATTGGAAGGTTGAGAGGGCTGGCAGAACTAAGAGGATTGGAGCTTGGGATTAGAAAAGCGCATGATTTATAATGGGAAATTTTTCTTAATCTGAAAATACTTATTTGAAATAATAAATATAATTATATTATTACTTTGATAAATTATAATTAATTGCGACTGATTTTGATTATTTAAAGTTGGGCACAACAAGTCAATGAAAATCATTCCTTCCATAATAATATCAGTCATTTTATTCTCCTGTAATGAGTCTCCACCTTTTGCATTTGAAGAGATTGCTTGTAAAAAAACGGAAGCTCCAGAGTTTGATGGGCAGATTGTTTCATTATTGGATAATGAAACAGGGCAAGCTGTTAAAGATACACTGATTGAAAAAATCCCGAAGACTCGAAATGTATTCCAACCTTGCAGGCAGTATATCTATAATGCTATTTACCGGGACCAAAACGACAATCTTATTTCCGAAAGTCATGTGTGGATGATGGCAACTGGAGAAAGGTGGGAATTTCAGCCTGAAAAGCAAGATAAAGTTGCTATTCAATATGAAGTAATAGAAAATGAGATTTCGGAAATAAAGAAGCATTTTGTAAATAAGAAATGGGTAAGCCAAATTCAGTTTACTACTCAAGAAACAACTGGAATAATTGAAAATGTACAAGAGGTTTGGATGCATCCTTTTCGAGCAAATCAATTTAACTTTACCGAAGTGGCTGCTTTTCCTGCTGTAAAGTTTCCTTTGGAAGTAGGAAAAACATGGACATCTAATTTGGTTATAGGTGAAGGCTGGGGTGACTGGGAGCATTCAACTATATATAGCACTTACAAGGTAGTTGATAAAACAAAGCTTCAAACAGAATTTAAGACGTTTGAAGACTGCTGGAAAGTAGAATCCAAATCAACTGCTCCATTTGGTGATTCACAGCATATTTTTTGGTTTGATGAGAGATATGGTTTTGTGAAAATGGAGTACACAAATTATCAAGGGCAGACACTAATATTTGAGCTTAAAAACGTGCTGGAAAAATAAGTGGCACTTAATTTTCTTTCTAAGGTCAGCTTAAGGATTCTATATTTTGCAATGAACAACATAATATAAATGGTTTGTAATTTTAACTACAAATCGTATTTTTTGAAACTCTTTTTATTAGTTTTTGATTTTTTGATGATTTATAGATTAATTATTTTCACCTGTACATTCCTTATCTTCGTTTTCGCATGCAACCCTGCTGATAATAAACTAGGAATTGCAACCGACTATTTACCACAAGGAAAACATCTTAGAGAAGGAGTGGTAAATAAATATTATTCACATACTCACTCAGGTTCAACTTCAAGCCCTTATTCAATTTTCTTTTATGAATCTTATCAGCTGGTAGAACCTAATAAACTTCTTATAAATAAATTCAACGCAGGCTTTGAATTAGAACGATCAAGGACATTTGTTGTAAACGATAACAAAATGGTTCTTTTGGAGGAAAAGAACATACATTTATCGGACACGATAAATACTGAAATTTTAGAACCATACTTTTTAAACTGGAACGGTCACGGAGAAGGGGCTTTTGAAAGGATCATCAGCTATAACAAATACCATAAATTACTGCATAAAGAACAACAAAAACATGTTCGGGATACGGTGGTGTTAAATAGAAAAGCCAAAATTTTTGAAAAAGATTATAGGATGCAGAATCTGGCTACGGGGGATACCATAATTAATGAACATCCATCCAAAGTAATTTATGTAGAAAAATTTGGGCTATTTTCAATATTTGATAAAAATCAAGAAAGTGAATTTAATTTAGAACTTGTAGAGCAGATGTCCTTAAATACCTTTCAGGAACTGGCAAAGCATGAAAGAAAAAGAGTGGCTTATATAGATCCTAAAGAAACATTAGATCATGATGAAAATTTTGCGCTTTGTGGATTACAATTGAATGTTGCTGATTATTACAATTCAAGCCCGCATGTTCAATATTCAAAAGGGAAACGTGTGATGGTAAATTTGATCAACTCAAAGATTATCAAACAAAAATTAAATGATGAATCAGGCTACTTGACATTTCGATTTATTGTGAATTGTAAAGGAGAACCAGGCTGGTTTAAAATTGAACAGTCTGATCTAAATTTTAACGAAAAGAAGTTTAATCAAGAAACCATTGATCATTTATATGAAATAGTTTATGATCTAAAAACCTGGAGCCCTTCTGTTTTGGATGAAACTCCCCGTGATGTTTATATATACCTGACCTTTAAAATTAAAAATGGTGAGCTACTTGATATTCTTCCTTAGAGCCAGCCTTGTACTCACCTTTTTTTTAATCTTTTCATGTAAAAATGAAAAGTGGTATAAGAAGGAATTTTCAGATGAGGAAAAGCTGAAATTATCTGACCAACTTTTAAAAGGAGCATGGGATAATTTTTATCAGGGCTCTGTAGCGGAACAATTGGTTCTTGAACAAGCTCTTGAATTCAATCCTGAAAATGCGGCTGTATGGCGGGCGATTGGCATTCCATATTTAAAAAGAGGAATGGCTATTGAGGCTGATAAATATTATAAAAAAGCAGTAGAATATGATCCGCTTGCCTGGCATGGTTGGCGTGGTTATAACTACTTGTATTTCTACAGAGATTATGAAAGAGCTATTGCTGATTTTAATGCTACAGATACCTTAACCCTGAATTCCACAGATTATCCACAAGGGCAAAGTGTTGATTATATGCGGGGACTATGCTATTATGGATTAAATGATGATGCTGTTGCTTTAAAGTTTTTCTCAAAATATATTGAAGAAGTAACTTTAGAAAAAGATGAAAGCTGGGTTGATGTATATGCATTTTTATATAGAGGATTAACATTTGAAAGGTTAGGAAATACAGAGACTGCAATTGTTGATTTTAATAAAGCATTAAAATATTACCCGACTTTTTCCGATCCTTTTTACCATCTGAGCCGCATCTATAACAAAAGAGGGGATTATAAAAAAGCTAAAGAATTTATTGAAGAAGCTAAAAAATTTTTTAAACAGGGATATTATCATCAGCGCCCATATATTGAGGTTCAGGAACAAATCTACCTCGTTGATATTGAGAACCTTGAAAAATTGATAGATGAAAGTGTAAAATAAAGAAGTTCATTATCTTATTAACCTAAGTGCGGGTTAATTATTCCCTTATTAATATAAGCACAATTGATCGGTATGGTTC
>JALZND010000228.1 GCA_030857845.1 Bacteroidota bacterium
CTCGTACGACAAGGAAATCTCATGTGCGCCACCACTGCCAATGCCAAGGGTTGAGAGGGTATAATCGTAGCTATATCCAATGTTTAAATTATTGGTGCTCATACCCACAAGGAAAACCGCAGATTCATTGTTCTGAAAATTTTCATAGGTTTTGAATGGGATGCCCCTGTACCATACACCAAAAACCAAGGGTTCCAGGGTAAGATAAACGCCCAGGTCTAGCTGGTCGAACTGGCCCTGGAATTTATATTGAAAATTCGGGGTAATACTCCTTTCTCTTGGGCCATCAAACATGGTGCGGCCAGGTGCAGAAGTAAATGCATAACGGTAACCTCCATGAATAGAGCTTTTTCTAGGTAAAAAGCTTTCCTCACCAATAAATGACTGATTGGGTTCAGTAATATGATGCATAGCATAGCCAATCCAAAAATCTTTTGAGTAAAACATACCACCTGCAGTAAGGTCAAAGAAGCCTTTGCTCAGACCTGTATTAAATTGTTCAGCGGTAGGTGCATTTATAAATCCTTGATCATTGTACTGGTCACCAAAGGTAAGTTTGTTGAAATTTATATCTCTGTGATAAAATGCTGCCTGAAAGCCAGGTCTGAAGGCTATATTTTTGGTAAGGTACAATTGATAAGCATATTGCAGCCCAATACTGTATGACCTCAGACCAGCAAGCCCTTCCCGGTCCCCGGTTATGATCATGCCTACACCACTATTGTAATCTTCAAAAAAGTAATCGAAATATGCTGACGTAGTAACAAACCGTGCATCAAGTGAGGGCCATTGATTCCGATAGTTTAAGCCAGCCCTGCCTTGTTGTGTGGAGCCTGCAAAAGCAGGGTTCAGGTAAAGAGGGGCAGCATAATATTGTGAAAATTGAGGGTCTTGAGCTTTAGCTTCAAAACCATTAAGCATTAAAAACCCCAGGATTACTAACAATAAAATTTTGGGCATTAATATAGAAATTTATAATTATTATCTTCTTTAACGTTAGATATAACAAATAAGCATATCAACGTTAAAATTTTTAATTTATGCCTTATGAAGGTATCTTCAAAGTTAAATATATTATTTTACTAAAAAAAGATACTAAGATTTATCAAATTTACGTAATTACCCATAGTCGGGGCCAAATAAAAAAATATCAGTTTTAAAAAATTCATAATGTCAAAAAATTATCCTTTTATTAGGTTAAGCATTGTCATCACCTGCATCATTTATTTTGCAAATATTACTTCTACCTTTTCCCAGGATTACAGCGAAATCAACTGGTATATTGGTCAGGGGGGAAAGGCAGTACAATTTAATAAAAATGATTTTGAAGCCAATGTAGCAAACGGTCAACATACACCTCTTGGCACCGGCGGCAGTGCTATGGCTGTAGATCCCCTGACGGGAAATATATTGTTTTATACCAATGGGGTAAATATATATGATGCTTCGGGACAAGCCATGGCACCAGGAGGTTTGGTATTACAAGGAAATCCGGCTGCCAATCAACCAGCTGCTATTTCCCCTGTACCGGGTGTGGAAGACCATTATTTTGTATTTGTCAATACAGGAAATGGCATCACCGCCACCCTAATCAATATGGATGAATATGGCAATGCAACAGCGCCACAACCTCCATTAGGATCAGTTATCCCCCCCTCGATCCAACCTTTGTTTAACCAGCCCATCAATGCTGCCATGATTTATATTCCTGGCAGCAGCCCGGATGAAAATTATATAATAGTTCAAGGCACTGACGGTGTTTACCATGTTTTTACGATAGACGGGCTTACCGTTCAGGCGCCACAGTCGTTTGCATTTCCTCAAGGAACTGATATTACTGCAGCTAATTTTTCATATAATGAAGCCACAGGCCAAATCGCGGTTTCACCTGGTGGACCAACCCAGGAAGTACAAATACTTACATTTGATCCTGCTACCGGTGCGCTGGCATATAAGGAAACCCTTGCCGGAACAGCAACTGCCGGAGGGGTTTACGATACAGAATGGTCAGAAGATGGCACAAAACTTTATATCTCCAGCCTGGGTGCAGGCGGAGGTTCGGGCAATGTATTTCAGTATGATTTCGATGGACAGCCGCCACTGAGTGCTGCTTTGTTGCCACAAGATGTATATGCTAGCTATGGACTAAAAAAAGGCCCCGACAATAAAATTTACCACCTTTACCAGGCAGTTCAAAATGGCCCTTATTTAATGGGTGTTATTAATGCCCCTGATAGTGTGCCAGGTTTAGTTGAATATGTGGCTGAGGTATTTCCCGGCAATAATTTTGAAGGAAAACAATTTCCTGAAATCACGCCCGGCGACCAGGACGATTGTATAGCAGCAATAGATGCCCCAACAACCGCTTGCCAAAATCAACCAGTTTCTTTTTTACCTGTTATCGATCCAGATGCACAATCATTTTCCTGGGATTTTGGGGATGGCAATACTTCTACCCAGCAAAGCCCGAATTATATTTTTGAGCAAGAAGGATCTTTTGAAGTTACCCTTCAAGTAGAATGTGGCGGCAATACCGTTACTGCTACACATCAAATAACCATAACCCAAAACGAGCTTGAAGCAAGCCTGCAGGATTCTACGGTATGTAGCTTCCCTCCAAATATCCAACTTGAGCCTGAGGTGCAGGGAGGCGATGGAAAAACCCTTATGTACACCTGGAGCAATGGCGATGGCACAGCTTCTGTTGATCCTAAAAGCCCCCCCATTTCCAAGCCTGGATTCTATTGGGTGGTTGTATCAGATGGTAATTGTGAAGTATATGCCGGGGCAAATGTAAAACTATACAGGGAAGAAAACAGGATTTCCAATACATGGTATTTTGGAAATGGGGGAGGTTTGGATTTTAATGGCCCGAATGGCGATGGTCCTACCGAAGCCATACCACCCGGACCTGAAAACAGCCTCGATGCACCTGAGGGTGTTGCTATTATTTCTGACCCCAATGGAGATGTTTTATTTTATACAGATGGTGAAACTGTGTGGAACAAAACAGGTGCAGTAATGGCGAATGGAACCAACATTGGCGGCAGCCGAAATGCTACGCAATCTTCTATCATCATACCTTTTCCTGATGATGAAACTTTGTTCTACTTATTTACGCCCAGCGAATTGTATGGCGATGGCAACTTTTACTTAAATTATTCAATAATAGATATTAAGGAAGAAAATGGCCTTGGGGCAGTAATCCAGAAGGGGGTACCGCTTTTCTCAAAAAGTACCGAAAGGATTACCGCCATAGAAGGAGGCCCAGGCTATTTGCTGCTGGCCCATGATTTTGGCAACAATACTTTTAGGGTTTACCCAATAGGCCCGGAAGGTATCGGAGCACCTGTTTTCTCATCTATTGGTTCTGTACATACTACCAGCTCTTCTGCATCAGGTGAAGGGTATATGAAGTTTTCTTCGGGAGGGGAAAGGATTGCTGTTGCATTGCCGGGCCCGCCAAATGTAGTGGAACTTTTTGATTTTGTAGACAGCACCATGAAAGTCACTAACTATAAAAGGTTGGAACTTGCCGCAGGTGAAACTCCCTATGGCATTGAATTTTCCCCCAGTGGCGACATGCTTTATGTTTCTGTAAACAATAACGGCAGCGGGCCTTCAGTACTTTACCAATTTGATTTAGTGGACGATGATGGGGAACCTATTGAACAGCCTGTAAAAGTCGAGGTTGCGCGGGAAGCCGGTGATGTTTTTGGTGCCATACAAATTGGTTCTGATGGGCAACTTTATATGGCAGTAAAAGACAAGCCTTATATTTATATGATAAATGGTGCTGACAATGACCATACAATCAATCCTGTAACCCTTATAGAATATGACCTCCTGGGAGGGATCAGCAGTCTTGGATTGCCCAATTTTATCCAAAGCCTCATGCAGCCACCTGGTGATCCTTCCCATAGTGTAGTGCAGGGATGTGTTGGTGAGGTTACTCAATTTATTGGTGTACCTGGATTTCCTGATATTGATAAAGCTTCCTGGGTAGTTACTAACCGTGCAACTGGGCAAACAGTACATTCATCTTCGGAGTTTGAAACAGAATTTGTATTTATCACAGCAGGAATTTATGATGTGGTTTTTACCGTATCAAATGTATGTGAACCAAACTACTATCAAACAGGTCAATATTTTGCAGCTGGTGACATAATGATCCCGCCGATTGAATTAAATATAATAGCGCCACCAGATCCTCCTACATTGCCCTATGACGCAGCTCTTTGCGGCGCAACAGTTACCTTAACAGCAGGGCCCGATTCTCCTGATCTTGTCTACCAATGGCTAAACGCTACCACCGGAGTCCCTATTACAGGAAACACGCCGCCCAATTCAATTGTAGTGAGTGAGCCAGGCACCTATAGCGTTATAATTTCCCATGCGAGTTCTCCTGAAAGCTGCACATCAGAAGGAGAAACGATTGTTTGGAGGCCTTTGGCTGACCTTGATCTTGGTGAAGATCTTGTATATTGCCAGGGTGATGTAGCCCAAAGATTAAATACTTTTATTGGATTTGGAACGCATGCCTGGACCATTAACAATGTTTCAACTACAAGTACAGATCAGTTTCAGGATATAGATACCACTGTTCCCGGAAGCTTTGTTTATAAGGTTACTATTACTGATGATGATTTTGGGGGAGAGTGTGTTTATACAGATGAAATCACTGTAATTGTAAATCCGGAACCTAATTATAGCTTAGTAGTCCAGGAGAATGAACAATGTACTACAGCTGCAGGCATAATAACTATATCCCAGCCACAAGGTGATTATTCTTATCATTTAATTAGTATTGATGGTGTGGATAAAGGAATCACTTCTCCTTATGAAAACCTGGAATCAGGAGTTTATAATCTGACTGTTACAGATAAGGAAACAGGCTGTGTTAAATCCGAGTCAATACCCATATCTGATAAAACAGATGTAATTGCAAATAATATAGGCCATGAACATGGATGTTTAAATGAAGGGTTTCTTCAATTTGAAATTATCGGGGCAACTATACCATTTGAATACAGGCTGCATAATTTTAATACCAATACCATTGAAAGAAACTGGGCCTCGAGTGGATCATCAATAGTTACTATTGAAAACCTTCCATCTTCATCCCGTTATGAACTTGAAATCAGGCAGGCTGATAATTGCATTAATTTATTTGGTTTTTATTCGATCATAAACCGATTAAATGATATTCCAATTTCAGTGCCTCGTATCATCAATGCTTGTGTCCCTGAAGGTTCTAATCATAATTTTTCAGTTAATAATGCTGACCCTTCATTATACAATTATACCTGGACCAATGAGGATGGCAGTTCTACGGGGATTACAAGCACTTTGCAGGAGTCGGTAGCGGTCAATACATCAGGATTTTACAAAGTTACTGCTACGAGCAAACAAGCCAATCCAACAATTTGCCCATCTTCAGCCGTGGTTCAAGTTGTTCTAAATGATATGCCAAATGTATTTATTGAACCCACAGGTGACGCATGTGAAGGTACTTTATTGTTGCGGGCAGAACCATCAGGAAATTACATGTATAACTGGAGCCATCTTCCTGCAGGAACTTCCCACCCTCAAACGGTAAGTATAAATCAATCCATGACCGTTTCTGTGAGTGTAAGGTCCAATGCTTCAGGTTGCATACAAGGCTCAGAGCCATTTGATGCCATTGTAGAATCAACACCTCTTTCAATAACCTTAAGTGCGTCTACTGCATGTATAGGTTCAGAATTTATGTTAACACCTGCTGATGTTTCAAATCAAGGCGGGGTGACTTACGTTTTCTTTAATCCTTCGGGCGAAGAATTGGGCACCACCATAGACGCACCACTTCCGGTAGGGCCAGAACATCCGGAAGGGACCTATAGGGTTGAAGCCTCAAGGAATGGATGTACAGCTGAAGCGGAAGTAAATGTTACAAAATTGCCTTCAGAAGAATGGGAATTTTTACCAGAATCAGCAACAATCTGTACAGCAGATGAAAATGCAGAACTAAACTCCATAGTTTTGCACCCTGGGGGCAATTTTCAAGATTA
>JALZND010000229.1 GCA_030857845.1 Bacteroidota bacterium
GGCATAAACATCTTTGAATGCTTCTGTTGCAGCAGGAAATTCAGATTCTTCAGCAAATTGTACAGATTCTTCTACTATTCCCTTAATTTTTTTATCAATTTCCAATAAATCCGCTTCAGAGGCAAGTTTGTTTTCCAAAATTGTTTTCCTTACCTGCTCAATAGGATCTTTTTGTTTGTATTCTTCAAGCTCTTCCTTAGCCCTGTATTTAGCAGGATCTGACATAGAATGGCCTTTGTATCTGTAGGTCCTAAGCTCTAACAATGTAGGTCCTTCACCTCTTCTTGCCCTTTTTGCTGCTCTATCCATAGCTTCATGTACAGCTTCTACAGACATAGCATCCACTGGTTCGGAAGGCATGTCATATGCCAGGCCTAATTTATAAAGTTCAGTTACATTCGAAGACCTTTTTACTGAGGTACCCATAGCGTAGCCATTATTTTCAATGACATATATAACCGGTAATTTATACATCATCGCCAAATTTAGGGCTTCATGAAAAGCTCCCTGGCGTACTGCACCGTCTCCCATATAAGTGACGCACAAAAAGTCGTTTTTATTGTATTTATCTGCAAATGCTATTCCTGTACCTAAAGGAATCTGGCCTCCTACAATGCCATGGCCTCCAAAAAAATGGTTTTCTTTGTCAAACATGTGCATTGAGCCACCTTTTCCTTTTGAAACACCGGTGGATTTTCCATAAAGCTCGGCCATGATAAACTTTGGATCTGTACCTAATGCTATAGGATGTGCATGGTCACGATATGCGGTGATATATTTATCGCCCTTCTTTAATGCAGAAACTGCACCTGCAACACAAGCTTCCTGCCCTATGTAAAGATGACAAAACCCTTTTATTTTTTGCTGGCCATATAATTGCCCTGCCTTTTCTTCAAACTTACGCATCAACATCATGTTCTCATACCAGAACATGTAGGTTTCTTTGGAAAATTTGGTAGTGGATTTATTGTTCGATCCTAAACTTGTTTCTGTTTTTTTCTTCGTTTTTTCTTTTTCTACTGCCATATCTGTATCTTAAAATCCTTCTTCTGCAACGTCAAATTTTAAAATTATTTAGATTTTCCGATGCCTTATTTTTTTACCTTGCGAAAATAAAGAAAAACCTTCAACAAAGAAATTAATGCGCCTCGAAAATATCAGTTTAATAAATTTTAAAAATTATTCTGAGCTAAATGTTTCATTTTCACCCCAGATTAATTGTTTTGTTGGGGAAAATGGGAGCGGAAAAACAAATCTTCTCGATGCCATTTACTATTTATCTATTTCTAAAAGTGCCTTTAACACGGTAGATCAACAAAATATTAAACATGGAGCTCCTTATTTTATGATTAAAGGTCACTTCAAGGTAAGGGAAAATAAATATGAAATACAATGTGTTCAGAAAGCGGGCCAAAAAAAAATCCTCAAAAACAATAAAACTCCTTACGATAAATTAAGCGAGCACATTGGTCAGTTTCCGGTAGTGTTAATAGCTCCTGATGATACGGACCTTATAAGGGACAGCAGCGAAGCAAGGAGAAGGTTCCTGGACAGCATCATTTCACAATTGGACAGCACCTACTTAAACAACCTGATAAGGTACAATCATTTTATTAAGCAAAGGAACAGCCTTCTGAAACTGTTTGCCACTAAAAATTATGTAGATTATGATTTATTGGAACCATATGACGTAAATCTCATCAGCATAGGCAAAGAGTTGTATAAAATAAGGAATTCATTTATTGACAGGTTCATACCCATATTTTCATCCCATTACCTGAACCTTTCAGAAGGTAAAGAAAAAACCTCCATTGTTTATGAATCAGACCTTAATGAGGCCCACTGGGAAGAAAATTTTTTGCAGGCCAGGAAAAAAGATTTGATCCTGCAAAGGACCACCATGGGAATACATAAAGATGACCTTAATTTTCAGGTAGAAGGCTATCCTTTAAAGAAGTATGGTTCGCAGGGGCAACAAAAATCTTTCCTTATTGCATTGAAGCTTGCCCACTATGACTTAATAAAAAGTGAAAAAAAAATTAACCCCCTCTTGTTGCTTGACGACATTTTTGATAAATTGGATGATCAAAGAATATCTAAACTCCTTGAAATGATTTCTTGTGGAAGGTTTGGCCAATTATTTGTCACAGATGCAAGGCCTGAGCGGACCATTAAGATTTTCTCTTCAATTCAATCGGAGGTAAAATTCTTCCAAATTTCTCAAGGTGAGGCAAGTGACATCATTAAAGACAATAAGTAATTAATAAATTTTAAGACGTTTAAAAAGCATGAAATTCAAAGAATACAGTCCAAGAACGTCATCTACAAGTACAGTTGCAGAATCTTTTCAACAGTTGCTACAAGCTTATAAAATAAAAGATAAATTTAACGAGACCAACCTTATTGCCTCTTGGGGCAAAATAATGGGACCCGCTATTGCCAATAGAACTTCTGAGGTATTTATTAGCAGGAAAAAACTATTTGTTACTTTGACCTCTGCGCCTTTAAAGCAAGAACTTAATTATAATAAAGAAAGGGTACTGGCCATAATCAAGGATGAATTTGGAGACGGAGTTGTTGAGGATATTGTAATTAGATGATTTTCATATAATTTATTTTAATCTTATAAAAACCATTTCCTTGAAAAATTTTTTGAAGGAGATCCAATTTTCTATCCTAAGTTGATACCTAAAACCTTCTTTAGTTATAAGTATCCACATTCTCAAGTTCTTCTTTTTCTTCCTTGTTAACAGGCTCTGTGTCAGAAAAGAATTTTTTCTGCATGAGAAGGATAAAGGTTACCCCCACAAAAATAGATGCATCAGCAATATTAAAAATGGGCCATAATGCCATATAGTCCCCACCAAATATCGGGACCCAATTTGCTACACGGCCTTCCCATATATCAATATAGAACATATCAACCACCTGCCCGTGAAACCAAGGGGTGGATGATCCATGAGGTGCATTGTCCAGCAGCACACCATAAAATGTACTATCAATTACATTTCCTATTGCACCTCCTAAAATTAAAGCTACGCACCACAACAGGCCTTGGTGAACTTTTTTCTTTGCCAGGAAATACAAATAGAAGGAAATTCCCACCATAGCCAGCAACCTGAATATGGTTAAAAACAATTTTCCATATTCAGAGCCAAGCTGCATACCGAAAGCCATGCCTGGATTTAAAGTATAATGCAGTTTGAACCAATCACCAAAAACAGGGATTTGTCCTGCCAATCCCATGTCCATATTATAATGAACAAGAAGTTTTACTGCCTGGTCAAGAATTATTATTGCCAGGGCCAATAAGTAATATTTTAAATATTTCATTTAATGTGATTCAACAATAATGTATAAGACTGCACCTGTTCTGAAACTTTTTTATAAAGGAACTATAAATTTAAAGTCCCTATAGAATTTAACTTTTGTCCTTGTTCAGCAACTTCTACCTTAACTTTTAAAGTAAAATCGTCCATTTCCAAGGCAATTCCATTATCTACGTTTTCAACTAAATCAAGAATCAATGCCTGTGTTTCAATACATATATAATCCCTGTTATTTTCAATGGCAAGGTTTATTATAGGATCATTTTTCTCAATTACCACAGAAATTTTATCCTGTACCTCAAGGCCCATATCTTTCCTCATGTTTTGAACCCTATTAACAAGGTCCCTTGCAATTCCTTCTTGTTTTAGGGCTTCTGTAATATTTATATCCAGGGCTACAGTAAGGCTCCCTTCACTTGCTACCAACCATCCCGGAATATCTTCTGATGAAATTTCTACATCCTCCGTAGTAATATTTACTGAATCAGCTCCTAAAGAAAGTGTAAAATGATTATTTTGTTCTAATGCTGCTATATCTTTTTTATCCATCTGGTTGATCGCAGCAGCCACCTCTTTCATTTTGGCGCCATACTCCTTACCAAGCTTCTTGAAATTGGGTTTTATTTTCTTGATCAAAATACCTGAAGCATCGTCTATATATTCTATAGCCTTAACATTCACTTCTGACATTATTATTTCCTTGACCGCTTCAATCTGCTCCCTTGTTGTATCACTCAGCACCGGAATTAAAATTTTAGATAAAGGCTGTCGCACTTTTATCATATGTTTTTTCCTCAAAGAATGCACTAATGAAGAAGTAGCCTGTGCCAAGTTCATTTTTTCTTCCAGCTCAATGCTTACCAATGCTGGATCACTGGTAGGGAAATCACAAAGATGGACCGACTCAAAGCCTTCTTTGCCTGAAACTTTATCAAGGTCCTGGTAAAGCATGTCCATATAAAAAGGTGCAATGGGAGAACCCAGCTTGGCAATTGTGCTTAAGCAGGTATAAAGGGTTTGATATGCAGCTTTTTTATCTTCGTTATAGACACCTTTCCAAAACCTTTTTCTGTTGAGGCGTACATACCAGTTGCTTAGGTCATCTGTTACATAATCCTGGATTGCACGTGCAGCACGGGTAGGCTCGTATGCCTCATAAGCCTGGTCAACTTTTTCTATTAGAGAGTTGAGTTTAGAAATGATCCACCTGTCGCTTTCAGTCCTCTTTTCCATTGGGATTTCCTCCCCTTCAAATCTAAACTGATCCAGGTTTGCATAAAGCGCGAAAAAGCTATAGGTATTTTGAAGCGTGCCAAAAAACCGCCTTTGTACTTCTACAATGCCATCTTTATTAAATTTAAGGTTGTCCCATGGGTTCGCATTGGCAATCATGTACCAGCGGGTAGCATCTGGGCCATATTCCGCTATTGTTTTAAAAGGATCTATAGCATTGCCCAATCTTTTGGACATCTTATTTCCATCCTTGTCCAAAACAAGTCCATTGGCAATTACATTTTTAAATGCAACACTGTCAAACAACATCACGGCAATGGCATGAAGGGTAAAAAACCACCCCCTTGTTTGGTCTACCCCTTCGGCAATAAAATCAGCTGGATAGTTGCTCTCAAATATTTTTTTATTTTCAAAAGGATAATGCCATTGAGCATAAGGCATAGCGCCAGAATCAAACCAAACATCAACAAGGTCGGGCTCCCGGAACATCTTTTTGCCCGCAGCGCTCACCAGCACCACATCGTCGACATAAGGCCTGTGAAGGTCAAAATCGTCCCCAATTTGGCCTTTCATAAAACCAGCGGCAACAGATTTTTCAACTTCTTCTTTGAGCTCTTTTATGGAACCAATACATTTTTCTTCTTTTTTGTCTTCACTTACCCAAATCGGCAAAGGAGTACCCCAATACCTGGACCTGCTCAGGTTCCAGTCTACAAGGTTTTCGAGCCAATTTCCAAATCGACCTGTTCCCGTAGACTCAGGTTTCCAGTTTATGGTTTTATTTAAGTTTACAAGCTGCTCTTTGTATGCGGTGGTTTTAATAAACCAGGAATCTAAAGGATAATAAAGGACCGGAAGGTCAGTCCTCCAGCAATGTGGATAGGAGTGTTCATACTTCTCCACCTTGAAGGCTTTGTTTTCTTCTTTAAGTTTTATGGCTATCAATACATCTGTAGAGCGGTATTCCGGATCTGATTCATCTTTCTTTTCATAATTTTTGACGTACATTCCTCCAAAGTCTTTGATCTCTGGGACGAATCGACCTTTTTTATCAACAATAGGAAGAAAATCTCCATCTTCTGAGTTAATGCCTATTGCAGGAATGTCATTTTGCTGGGCAACCCGAAAATCGTCTGCCCCAAATGTGGGAGCAATATGCACAATACCAGTACCATCTTCAGTAGTAACGAAATCACCTTTTATAACACGAAATGCCGGTTTATCAAAGCTAAACTTCACTTTAGGATAATACAATACCGGCTCATATTCCAATCCTGCAAGCTTGCTTCCTGGAAATTCATCCGTAATCTTGTAAGGAATAAGCTTATCGCCTTCTTTATATTCCTCAACTTTTAGGTCTGCAGCTTTAGGGTTAAAAAATGAAGAGAACCTGTCTTTTGCAAGGATCACATTGACCGGTTGAAAAGTGTATGGGTTGAATGTTTTTACTTTTATATAGGTA
>JALZND010000230.1 GCA_030857845.1 Bacteroidota bacterium
TGCCAGGATAGAAGACCTTAGGCTTGTGGCAAATTTTGTAAAAGGCAAAAAGAAAGCAGCAAATATAAACGCATTGATTGTACCAGGATCAAGGCAGGTAGAAGAACAGGCAAAAAAGGAAGGGTTGGATATTATTCTTAAGGAAGCTGGTTTTGAACTGCGTGAACCAGGCTGCTCTGCTTGCCTGGGGATGAACGAAGATAAAGTGCCAAAAGGTGAATATTGTATTTCCACTTCCAACAGAAATTTTGAAGGACGCCAAGGCCCTGGCGCCCGTACTTTTTTGGCTAGCCCTTTAAGTGCAGCTGCAGCAGCAATAAATGGATATATCACTGATGTGAGGGATTTTAACCAGAAATAATGGAAAAATTTGAAAAGATAATTTCTACAGTAGTGCCGCTGCCTATTGAAGATATAGATACAGACCAAATAATACCTGCAAGGTTTTTAAAAGCCACCACAAGGGAAGGTTTTGGACAAAACCTGTTTCGGGATTGGCGGTATGATCAAAATAATAATATCAAAAGTGACTTTATATTAAACAGTCCAAAATACAGTGGCCAAATTTTGGTAGCAGGTAAAAATTTTGGCTGCGGATCCAGTAGGGAACATGCAGCATGGTCTATTTATGACCATGGTTTTAAAGTGGTAATTTCCAGCTTCTATGCCGATATTTTTAAAAATAATGCATTAAACAATGGCTTGCTTGCACTGGAGGTGTCAGAATTTTTCCTGGCCAAAATTTTTTCAATGGTAGAAGCCGACCCTAAAATACAACTGGAAGTAGACCTTGAAAACCAACTCGTTTCTATCCTGCATACCTCATTTTCAGAAAAATTTGAAATCAATCCGTACAAGAAAATTTGTTTGTTGCATGCATTGGATGACATTTCCTATATCCTCAATATCAAAGATAAAATAGCACTGTATGAACAAAATTCAATGAAATACTAAAAAATTATTTTACTAAAAAATGGAGGTAGTCTCAAAATCTTCTAAAATGATGAAAGGCTGTCATAGTAATTTTGCATAAGGTTTGGCGTATTTGCATTAAGATTATTGTGAGCTTCAAAGGAGCGGAATCAAAAGCTTAGGGTGTAGCCCTAAGGTAGGGCGTTGCCCCACGCTAATGATAATGCCCCTTTGGGGCTATTCAATTTTAATTACTTCAAAATATAGCCCATTTACCTTGGTTTAGAACACCCAATTCTAATAAAATCATTTAAAAATCCTCAGATCAATACAAAGCTTCTTAAATAATATCCGCATAAAAAAATCCATTTCTTCATTTCCAGTTCATCATTTTTTTTAAAAGTTCTTAATCTAATAATAAGTGCTTTGAAGTTTATCTATGATTTAAAACCTGGTTAACGCTCTGGTAATATTGCAATCCTAAATTTCGGGCATCAACCAAAAAAATTATATGAAAAAATTTTACGGACAATTGTTTGTTTTAGCCTTATTGATTTTTGCATGTCTACAAGCTTTTGGCCAAGGAACAGACGCTTCAATTACCGGGAAAGTCAAGGACGACTTAAAAAACCCAGTACCCGGTGCATCTGTGGTTATAAAAAATGAATCTACAGGGTTTGAAAACACTAAATGGCACAAATAGGGAAGGTGATTTTTCATTTAGGAAATCAACTTTAGGAGGGCCCTATACCGTTAAGATTTCATTTGTTGGTTTTGAAAACCAAACAAGAACTATAAATATATTGAACCAAGGCGATAAAATAAGCCTTGAATTCATCATGAATGATGTACCTTAGGAACTAATTGAGATTATAGTTAAGGGCTGGTTTTGATAGAAGGAATGAAAGGTTAAGCCCGGCAACATTAATCACAGCCAAAGAGAACCAGCAGCTACCCAGTCAAAACCGTGGTTTCAATAACCTGATTCAGCTATCGCCTTTAGTTGGTTTTGGCGACGCAATTTCTGGCATTTCTGTAAGGAACAATGCTGTTTCTATTGATGGTGTAAATGCCAAAGAACCTAGCTTTGGGGGAATGTGATCTTCACCTCACACCCTATCTATGGAAGCTTTAAGGGAATTTGAGGTAGTAACCAATTCATATGATGTAACCGAAGGCAGGCAAGCTTCCGGCTCGGTGAAAGCTGTAACAAAATCAGGTACCAATCAATTTCACGGCAGTGCTTTTGCATATTTTTGGGATGCAAGGTTGGGCGCAGATAAAAACCTCCGAGGCCAGATACTAAAGGTGGCCGCTATGCCCAGCCTTTGGGTTTTAATGATATGTGATTCAACAGGCCTTGCCAATTATGATAAAGATGGTCAAATGAAAAATCCTGGTTTTAAAGTGCTCCATGTGCAGGATATCTATTTTAATAGCCATTGCAAAACTTTTGAACAAGCTCTGGGAGAAATAAAACAATGGTCGGACCAACACCCAAACCATTATCCTATTTACATTACGGTGAATGCTAAAGAAGAACCTCCTAAATTTAATGGAGGTACTACACCAGAAGAATTTATAGAAAATAAATTTGATTTACTGGATAAAGAAATTTTAAAATTCTTAGGAGAATCAAAGTTGCTCACTCCCGATTATATTAGGGGAAGCTGTAATACTTTAAATGAAGCGGTATCGAAAAAAAACTGGCCAAGGCTACAAGAAGCAAAAGGCAAATTTTTATTCATTTTGGATGAAAACGACCAAAAACGTTCATTATACAAAAGTGGGCACCCTTCCCTAAAAGGCAGGGCAATATTTATGAATGCAGAAGCTGGTGAACCTGAGGCAGCAATCTTGATTATGAATGAGCCAATCAATCAAAAAAATAAAATCAACGAAATGGTCCTAAAAGGCTATATAGTTCGTACTAGGGCAGATGCCAACACTATTGAGGCAAGGAAAAATGATAGATGCAGGTTTGAGGCATCTAAAGCATCAGGGGAACAAATTATTACCACAGATTATTACCTTCCCAGCAGTCATTTTAAGTCACCTTATAAAGTAAGTTTTGAAGAAAATACCTATATAAGAGCTTATCCTTTTAAACATTTAATATATGATTGATTTTGGGGGATTTATTTTAAAGTCTTAGATACACAATGTGTAGACAATTCAAATGTAAATAGTTCCAAATTGTAGAATTTTTCCCCAATTTTTAAATGACAAATAAAAGTTATTTTTTTAAAGTGCTATTAATTAACAACTTATACATATGTAATATTTTTGGCATGACTATAGTAATAGATGGCACATAACACTTTACATTTTTTTAATTTATTAAATAACCGAAACCATGAAAAAAGTATTTCTATCCGCCTTTACATTTTGTTTATTAAGCACAGCTGCAGTTTTTGCTCAAGAACAACCAGCAACTGACGTTGCAACTTCAATGAGAACGGAAGTAGCAATCCAAGAATTACCTGAAGCAGTTTTAAATACACTGTCGACTGAAGAATATCAAGAGTGGACACCAACTGCATCTTTTGTAGTAGTTGACGAAGCTGAAACTGAACTTTATGCTGTTGAGTTTCAAAAAGAAGAAGAAACTAAATCTGTAATGTTCGATGCTGAAGGAAATAAAGTAGAAAATGAAGCAGTAGAAGGAACTGAAGAAACTGAAGGTGCTGAAGGTACTGAAATCCAGGGAACTGAAACTGAAACTGAAGGAACTGAAATTCAGGAAACTGAAGTTGAAACTCAAGAAGTAGAAGAAACTGAAACTGAAGTTACTGAAGAAGAAACTCAAGAATTGAATTAATAATACGGTTTCAATAAAATAAGAAGGCCAGGATTATCCTGGCTTTTTTTGTGCCCTGGCCTTTTTCTTTCAAAAGAATTGAATGTTGTTGCCATTATTGGACCAGAACCAATGCATTTGAAATGTTGATTTAGAGAGGAGTATTTTGTATATCTTTATCGAGATCTTCTAAGGTAAACGAAATTCATAGTTTCAATTAAGGGTTTATAAGAATTTTTAACTGCTCCCAAATTGAAGATCTTTTCTGCCTAGTTTTTAGAAACAATTGTGTTTTTCAACCCCTTGTAAAATGGATTTTGTAAGCTATTGCAATAGTCAATTAAAATTATCTGATGTGCTAAATTGTGTGATTTAAGTTTATTTTCTTTTTTAAACTGTAAAACTTCTTCCTGTGTTAACTGTACAAGTAGTGGAAATACACATTTTCTAAAATTACTTAATGGTAATAAATCATTATCTACTTCAGCATAATAGACATAATCATGTTTTGTTCTATATTCGGAAGTTCCTTCAGCTTTTAAATTTGAAGAAGGAATTGCTTTTTCTTTTCGATATATACTTATCTCCCCTAATAATACTACCTCTAAAAAAATCTTTTTGCTTAACCCTTTTGTTAAGGGCAAGTCATAAGTTATATAATCTCTATACACTTTTAAATCATCATCAAAAACCTGTAACTTTTTAACTTTTAAGGCCGGATAGGCTTTTATTTGATCCCCTTTTTTTAATAGCAAAAAATCGTTTTTGGTATCTAAAAATATCCATCCGGTAAAATAACCCTCTGATTCAAGCATAACATTTCCTTCATTCCAATCAGGTTGAATATTTTTGGAGAGAACGTTTGAGGAGATCAGTAGTACATAAAATATTACTATGAAGCTTTTCATTGTTGTAAAAGATAATAAAAAGATAACAATAAAATAACATACATATTATAATAATATTTTCTCAATAATATAGCTTATTAATTAAAAATATCTCTAAAATTATCGTTTTCATGTTTTGAACTCATAGCGGGATATTTCTTCATTTTTTAAACTAAAATTTATGATATAAGCATGTTTTTTAATCAGAACCTATTACGACCGATATTTGAACTTTTTAAAAGCGTAACAATAAAATAATAAAAGCACAATTGCTTAACGATTTAGTAACTAAAGATACACAATGTATTAACATGAATAGCTGAAATTTGTGGCTTCAAAACATGTAACTATGCCACATTTCAAAAAGTATTGTTTTTTTGTTGTAATTCATTTGAGTTCTACCATACTGCTTGCACAAAATGGGGCAATTAGTGGAAGAGTTGCTGATGCGATTACAAAAGAAGATATAATTGGAGCAAATGTAATAATTGAAGGGACTGCTTTAGGCGCTTCAACGGATTTAAATGGAAACTATACTATCGATAATATTCCCCCTGGTCATTATAATCTAGTAATATCTTACATTTCCTATATTTCGAAAAAAATACAGGGAGTTGAGGTAAAGCCAGGTCAAACAAGTAAAATAAATCTGATAATAGAAGAAGCAACTACCGAACTTGCTGATATAGTAGTGACAGGTGTAAGGGAAACTAATACAGATTTTGCTTTATTAAAATCAATAAGAGAAAGTCGTCAAGTTGTAAGTGGGATATCTGCTGAGCAAATTTCTAAATCACAAGATAGCGATGCCGCTGATGTGGTAAAGAGGATTCCAGGAGTTACAGTTATTGGTGACCGGTTCATAGTCATAAGAGGCTTAAGTGAGAGGTACAACGCTGTGATGCTGCATAATGCCTATGCTCCAAGCATGGAAGCTGATGTAAGATCATTTGCTTTCGACATCATTCCTAGTTCTCAATTAGATCAAATGCTCGTATATAAGAGTCCCTCAGCTGAACTTCCGGGAGATTTTGCCGGAGGTGTGGTGAAAGTTTTTACCAAGAGCATTCCTTCAGAAAGTAGTTTGATATTTAGTTATTCAACTGCTTTTAGGCAGGGCACCTCTTTCAATACCTTCCGAAGTCCTGAACGCGGCAATATGCATTGGACTGGCTTTAACGATGGTCGGTATGATTTGCCCAATAATTTTCCCACAGATATACGGTCTATTTCTAATAATCCTGATGCTCTTGCAGAAGCTGGAAAGTCATTGGAGAATAACTGGATCCCGGAAAAGCGAAATGCATCTCTGGATCAAGGATTTTCAATAACCAACAATATCAGGTTTAACTTGGGAAATGTGAAGGTTGGAAATATTTCAGCATTAACTTATGGAAATTCAAAGGCAACTTTTAATGTAAAC
>JALZND010000231.1 GCA_030857845.1 Bacteroidota bacterium
GGCATTGTCCTGGTCGGTCTTAAGGGTCTGTTCTTTACGGCCTTCGCTGCCCAAAACTATAAAAGTGAATTTTGCAGGTGGAGGCCCCATTTCATCTATGGTAGCTTCAATTACTTTTAGAAGAATAGTATCTGAAATGGAAGTTATGACCTGGTTCACGATTTCAGACCTCACTCCCCTATCTAAAAGTTGGCAGGCAATCTGCGGCACTTTTTCCCATTTTCTTTTTAGCTCTTTTACCGATACTGCAAGCTTCACGGATTGGATAAAAACAAAAGGTGACTGTGCCTGGTCGGTCAATAATTTATTCCTGCTTATTGTGCCCGTATATTCATCATTATTTTTAACAAGCAGGTACCGCGTTTTTGTACTGAACATCATCAAAATTGCCTCATAAACATATGCATCTGAAGAAATTGTAACTATGGGGTTGTCTTTATAATCCTTTATAGGAAGGTTCAGGTCTACTCCTTTTGCTACAACATTGTCCCGTAATGTTAAATCCGTAACATAACCTGTATATTCATCTTTGACGTCGCTGATAAAAAGGCAACTGATTTTATTTTCACCCATTAACTGGGCAACTTTAAGTATTGGGGTTGTTGATGGACATGATACAATTTCCCTCGGGGTCACGGTTTCTATCTTCCTGGAGAAAAATAAGTCTGAAGCAATAAAATTATCTTCAGAGGAGGTACTGGTTTTAACAAAATGTGCAAATTCATCATCGATCATCCTATTGCCGAAGGCATCGGTAAAATGATAAAAGAATTCTTTATGGGCCATGCAAAGTGCCTTAAAATCTTTTCGGTGCAAAAAATATATCCTTGTTCCTTTTTTTGCTATAACCGTTCGTATAGACCTTCTTTTATTAAGCAATATAGATATACCTCCATATAAAGAGCCTGGAAGGAGCTGCTCACCAAGCCGTTTGTTTTTTTCACTATCATAAAAAAAAGCATCGTAACTACCTTCTATCAGAATATCAATGCCCCGGAGCTTGCTGAATTCCTGAAGGTAAATAACAGCTTCTTGTTTGTAAGTTGTTTCTTCCAATAGCTCAGCAACGGTAACCAAAGCCTCCTCAGGAAGCAGGTCAAATGGTTTTACTGTTTTTAAAAAATTTACTTTATCCTTCATTTTTTAAAGCCGTCCCTTAGGAGAATATGATTAACATTAGCAGCACCTATCCAACCCACAATCATAATATAGTTTTATATTTGATTACGTGCTTATTGGGCAATAGGTATCTTTAACATCAATTGCTTTTGAAATATTATATAAAGATGGCAGCAATACAGCATATTATTAATAAGCAGATTGAAAGTAGTATTGACAAGCATCCCCTACCAGCTGATTTATCCTTTTTAAATTTAAATAGTTTTTGTTGTTTTTTAATGGTGTCATCATTTATTTCTCCTCTTTTTACAAGCTCAAAAAAACAAGCAGCAGTCGCTTTTGCATCTGCCAAAGCATTGTGGTGTTTTTCAAAATTCCTTTTAAACAATGTCTGATAAAGCTCATCAAGCTTTGGGTATTGTGCAGCATAGTTGCTCCTGTAAGAAGATGAAGCTTTCATGGTACAAAACCTTGGATAATCATTCAAAATATTCTTCATCCCTGCTCTTCTGAACCCAACTGACAACATATGGTTGTCGAGCTCCATAAAATGCCCTACTATCAAAGGCTTGTATCTTTTCAGGTCGTTGAATATTTTCTTTAAAACCTGTTTCCGAGAGCCGCCTTTTTCCATTGTCATGGTTTCCGATATGCCATGGATTTTTTCAGACTGTGGATCAATTTTATAATCCAATGCTTTAATAAAATGGTTCTCGCTTTTTAATTCTTTTCCCATTTTATCATATATAACCCAGGATATTTGGACAATATAAGGCCATTGGTCCATCTCGGCATAGGATGCGTTCCAATTCTGAGGCAACCCGGAGGTTTCAGTGTCTACAAAAAGTATATGGTCTTTCAAAAAACAAATAAATATTTATATTGATGAAATTGATTCTACTCTGCCCGGACAAACGTGAGGACCATTGGCGCACTCTCTTTGTCAAGAAGCTTTAACTGCATTTTATCATCTGAAATTGAAAGAATTTCAAGTTCACGTTGTCTTTCATTTTCCACTACAATCAAGGTTTTATTATCCTTTTTTAATTTCCAGGTGCCATTATAAATTTTTGAAGCAGTAGTGCCGTCAGGTTTCACTTTTGTAACAGTATTGATCAATTCACCATTCTCCTTGTATTCTGATACAGTATTTCCCATTATCTCCAATAAAGTATTGATCATTCCCTTGGAAAAAGCATCCTTCTCTGGACTTTTACTGGCTACATACATATCCTCAAAGCTTTTCTTTGTCACCTCCATATCCAATTTCCATTTACCAATTATTATTTTTCCAGGATTGGAAGATTTAAAACCTGTTAAAAAAGAAAGCAACAGCAGGATTGTAAAGTATTTTTTCAGGTTCATCTTCATGGATTTATTTATTTCTAAACTATAAACTATAATACTAATATTTATTTGCATGCAAAGGTAATGCAAAATATCTTTTAGTTCTTTCTTCAGCATCACTGTTTATGCGCTTAACAGGATCATTTTTTGGATTATATGTCGCGACATAAAAAAGTTTGAACATTTATAATTATATAGGTTATATCTATTACATGTAGTTCCTTTTTCAATTAGGTAAATTTAAAATTTTATAATTTACTTATCTTTGCTAGACTATTTCGGAAATGAAAAAACCTCAAAAGCCAAAAAACGAAAAAGAAAGGTTAAACAGCCTTTATGAGTACAAAATTTTAGACACCCTTCCGGAAAAAGATTTTGACGATATTACACAAATAGCCTCGGAAATTTGCAAAACGCCTATTTCTTTGGTTACACTAATAGATTCAGAAAGGCAATGGTTTAAATCACATCATGGATTAAAGACAAATGAAACACCCAGGGAATATGCCTTTTGTGCCCATGCCATCTTAAATCCTGATGAATTGTTCTTGGTGGGCAATTCCTACGAAGATGACCGGTTTGCTACAAACCCTTTGGTTGAACACGACCCTAAGGTGGTTTTTTATGCAGGTGTGCCCCTTGTAAATCCTGAAGGCTTTCCTTTAGGAACATTATGCGTTATTGACAACAAACCAAACCAACTTTCTGAACGTCAAATTGCAGCTTTAAAAGCACTTGCAAACCAGGTTGTGAAGCAGCTTGAACTTAGAAGGAAAGTACATCAGCTTGCAGAAACAAAAAAAGAACTGGAAAAAGCCAATACAGAATTGCAAACCTTCGCCCATAGAGTTTCTCACGACCTAAAATCACCCCTCAATAATATTTCGTCTTTAACAAATATGTTGCAGGAAAAATATAAAATGGTTCTGGACGATCAGGGAAAAACAATTTTAAATTTTCTGGATGAGAGCGCACTAAGGTTAAAGGATTTGATCAATGGCATTTTAGAATACTCAAAGTTTTCGGAAGTATTGACAATAAGCGAGCCTGTCGATTTACATTTATTAATTTCTGACACTTTAAAATTGCTTTCCCCTCCTAAAGAAATAAAAATTTCGTATGCAAAAAAATTGTCTAAAATAAAGGTTAACAAGATTTCCTTGCAGCAAATTTTAATGAACCTTATCAGTAATGCCATCAAGTACAATGACAAAAAGGATGGGGAAATTAGGATTGAATTTGATGAAGATGAAGTTTTTTATAAATTTAAAGTTAGCGACAATGGAGTAGGCATATCCGCAGAATATCATAAAAAAATATTTGACATGTTTCAAAACCTAAACCGATTAGACCGAAACAAGCAGAAAGGAACGGGCATCGGATTAGCATTGGTTAAAAACCTAGTTACGCAACAAAGTGGAGAGATAATGGTGGAATCTGAACCTCGGAAAGGCGCAACCTTCAGCTTTACAATCAAAAAAAATATTACAAAACCTGGTGCTAAAAAACAAAAGAAGCTTTTGATAGTAGATTAAGCATTATTTGGCTTACATTTTATAAAATATGGTCCATCCTGATTTCAGCAAAATTTCTTTATCAGCTTTATTTCAAGAACAACAAGCGGATGATAAAGCTCATAAGCAAGAAGTGGGTGTGACTCCGCCCTGGGTTTCCCCGGAAGGTATCCCGGTAAAACCAAATTTTACAGAACAAGACACCCAAGGATTTGAGCACCTTGATTTCGCTGCTGGTATTCCGCCCTTCTTAAGGGGTCCATACCCAACAATGTACCTTACAAAACCTTGGACCATAAGGCAATATGCGGGATACTCCACTGCAGAAGAATCCAATGCATTTTATAAAAGGAACCTGGCTGCCGGACAAAAAGGGCTTTCCGTTGCTTTTGATTTAGCAACCCATAGAGGATATGATTCTGACCATGCGAGGGTAATAGGCGATGTTGGCAAAGCCGGTGTTGCAATTGATACAATCGAAGACATGAAGCTGCTTTTTGACCAAATACCCTTGGACAAAATGTCTGTATCCATGACCATGAACGGGGCAGTTATCCCCATTATGGCTTTTTATATTGTTGCCGCAGAAGAACAAGGCATTGCTCCCAATCAATTGAGTGGTACCATACAAAATGATATCCTTAAGGAATTTATGGTAAGGAACACTTATATTTACCCTCCTGCCCCTTCCATGAGGATTGTCCGGGATATATTTAAATATACGTCCCAGTACATGCCAAAATTTAACTCCATAAGCATCAGTGGGTACCACATGCAGGAAGCCGGCGCCACTGCCGACCTGGAGCTCGCTTACACTTTAGCCAATGGACTTGAATATCTAAGGACGGGCATCAAAGCAGGCTTGGACATTGATGATTTTGCGCCCAGGTTGTCATTTTTCTGGGCCATAGGAATGAACTATTTTATGGAAATAGCAAAAATGAGGGCCGGCAGGATGCTGTGGGCAAAGTTGGTGAAACAATTCAACCCTAAAAATGAAAAATCACTGGCTTTAAGGGTACATTGCCAAACTTCAGGCTGGAGTTTGACTGCACAAGACCCATTCAATAATGTTGCCCGAACCTGTATAGAAGCTATGGCAGCCGTATTTGGGGGTACCCAATCGCTCCACACGAATGCTTTGGACGAAGCCATTGCCCTGCCTACAGATTTTTCTGCAAGGATTGCCAGGAATACACAACTATACCTTCAAGAAGAGACAGAAATCACAAAAAATGTTGATCCCTGGGGAGGATCATATTATGTAGAGTACCTGACCCATGAGCTCGTGGCAAAGGCATGGGCATTGATCATGGAGGTTGAAAACCTTGGAGGCATGTCAAAAGCCATTGAAACAGGTATTCCAAAAATGAAAATTGAAGAAGCCGCAGCCAAAAAGCAGGCAAGGATAGATTCTGGAAAAGATGTAATTGTAGGGGTCAATAAATACTTTTCCAATGAAGAAGCTGCATTTGACCTTCTTGAAATTGACAACCATCAGGTGCGGGATTCACAGATCAAAAATATAAATAAGGTAAAAGCAACAAGGGACAATTCCGCCACAGAAGAAGCCCTTAAAGCTATAGCGGTTTGTGCTGCAACAGGTGAAGGTAATTTACTGGAGCTGGCTATTGAAGCAGCCAGAAAAAGAGCTACTTTAGGGGAAATTTCATCAGCTATGGAAAAAGAATTTGGCAGGCATAAAGCGACCTCACGTTCAATTTATGGCATTTATGCCAAAGAGGCTTCCCATAGCCAAAGCTATGTGGAAGCTCAAAAACTTACCGATGAATTTGCACAACTAGAGGGGCGCAGGCCCAGGATTCTTGTGGCAAAAATGGGGCAGGATGGCCATGACAGAGGGGCAAAAGTTATCGCTACAAGTTTTGCCGACCTGGGTTTTGATGTAGATATAGGTCCACTTTTCCAAACTCCTGAGGAGGTGGCCCGGCAAGCTGCGGAAAACGATGTCCATATAGTTGGAGTTTCCAGCCTGGCTGCAGGGCATAAAACTTTGATGCCTGAATTAATTC
>JALZND010000021.1 GCA_030857845.1 Bacteroidota bacterium
CAATGAAAGATAATGCCAGGAGCCTTTGGCACCTATAGCCAAAGTGGACCATTCATACCTTGACTGCATTGCAACAAATGGGCCGACACTTAAACTATTATGGACACCGTATTCCAAAGAAGCACTAATGGGCGGAAAACCTCCACCATTATTGGCTCTTCCGCCATAAAGTCCGCCATATCCTCCGCCATATCCCCCGAAGGAGCCTAGGCCTATACCGGCCATAAAAATTTTATCGCCTTTACTATATGCTCCATTTTGTCCATAGGATTGGTAACTGAGCATTGAGGCGCTTACAATTAAAAACAGTAATATAGCTTTTTTCATAATTTGGGTTGTTTATTTTAAAATGTTAAAAAAATATTGTTCACGAGTCCGAATGACAACAAAATAGATTAATTTATTTCAATTTGTCAATATATTATTATAAAATCATATTGCATACATAATTATCTTACCCCCTGATCTGGATATTTACCTTTAATGGGCCTGTAAAAATCCATTATGGTTTTTATATCTTCCTCAAGGTTGCCAGAAGGATAAACGGTAGGACCGATGCCTGCACGTTTATTTTCATAATCCAAAAACCCAAGCAAAATAGGAACATTTGCGCCCACAGCCACGTGGTAAAACCCTGTTTTCCATTTAGGAGTATATTTCCTGGTGCCTTCAGGGGTAATCATGATTACTAGTTCATCGCGCTCATTAAATAATTCTATCATTCCTTCTACAACAGAATTCCTTTTTGACACCTTGTTTTTCTTCGACCGGTCTATGGGTATTGCTCCTAAAGCACTTAATATATTGCCCAAAGGGAACACCATTATTTCCTTTTTAATGGTATATTTTACCGGAACTCCCATAATGTAAAATGCTGCCCTTGCATAAAGTAAATCCCAATTACTTGTATGGGGCCCAGCAATCATAACACTTTTTTTTAAACCTTTGGGATAAAATCCGGATATTTTCCAACCGGCAATAAAAAAAACTAGCTTGGCTAAAAATTTCATAAATAAATAGAGCGACGTTTTCAATCATAATTATATTCCAGTGAATAAGTTCAATCCAGCAAAAGCATAATTTTGGTTGATTTTGGGCAAATATAATGGTAACAGAATCAGATGCCAACATTGGGTCAATTATATCTTTATATTAATATTTTGAGCCCTAAAAATGAATAAAAAATAACATTTCATTAATCAAAGAAATAGTTAAAATTGGTGTGAACTATTTTTGTTATCTTAACCTATCAATTCATTAAGCTTAAAAGTTTCCCCCAAACGAATTCCTTTATCTGTTCTTTTTAAAGTACAACATTCTACAGTAGGGTCGTGCTCAAAGATTAAGAAATAGTTATTATCGGCGGCTTCTTCAAGGATGCTTTCTTTTTCTTTCAGCGTTACAAGAGGGCGCACATCATATCCCATCACATATGGTAGAGGAATGTGACCTACGGAAGGCACTAAATCTGCGATATAGATAAATGTTTTACCATTGATATGGAACTTGGGCAGCATCTGCTTTTCTGTATGGCCATCTACATAAATGATATTCATATTTTTTATTGGTAGAGGCATTCCTGGAGCAATAAAATTCAAATGTCCACTTTCTTGTAGCTGAATTATGTTTTCTTTCAAGAAGCTGTTTCCCTCTCTTGCATTTGCGTTTATAGCCCAAGCCCAATGTGCTTCATTAGACCAATATTGTGCGTTTTTAAAAGTTAATTCTGGCATAGAATTTTTATTATAAAACACTGCTCCACCACAATGGTCGAAGTGGAGATGGGTAAGGAAAACATCAGTAATTTCATCAGGGGAATAACCAGCTTTATGGATAGATTTTAGCAAAGAGTCTCTTCCATGAAGGTGGAAATGGCAAAAAAATTTTTGATCTTGTTTGTCACCTATCCCGCAATCTACTAGCATCAATTTGTTGCCGTCCTCTACAAGCAGGCAGCGCATTGCCCAGGTGCATAGATTTAAATCATCTGCCGGATTTGTTTTTTGCCAAATTACTTTGGGGACTATTCCAAACATTGCCCCGCCGTCAAGTTTAAAAAAACCTGTATCAATTATTTTTATTACCATATGAAGCCAAGTAAAACATGGAGTACCAAAATAATTTTCTATTGATAATCCTTCAACAAGGTCGCTAAAAAATCAATTATAAGAAATTCGAATGCTAAATCAACAAATCACAGATAAAATAAATCCGCATTTAAAAAAAAAGCCCTCGGGATTATTTGATCCAGAGGGCCTATAAATTTTACTAATTATATTACTTTACCACACCCATAGCGGTAAATTTATTGATCCGTTGTTCAATACGTTCTTCTGGTGACAATTCTTTTAGAAGCCTGATATTTTCCAAAATCACAGATTTTAATTTTTTTGCCATTCCTTTTAGGTCTGAATGTGCCCCTCCCAGTGGTTCGTCAATTATCCCATCAATAAGTTTTATACTTAACATGTCTGGGGCAGATAGCTTTAGGGCTTCCGCTGCCTGTTCTTTGTAATCCCAGCTTCGCCACAATATGGAGGAGCAAGACTCAGGCGAAATTACCGAATACCAGGTATTTTCCAACATTAAGACCTTGTCGCCAATAGCGATTCCTAAAGCTCCACCAGATGCCCCTTCCCCAATAATGATACAGATCACAGGCACCTTTAGCATAAACATTTCTTTGATGTTCCTTGCTATAGCTTCACCCTGCCCTCTTTCTTCTGCCTCAATACCTGGAAAAGCACCCGGAGTGTCAATTAAGGTCACAATAGGTTTATTGAACTTTTCGGCCATTTTCATCAGCCTTAAAGCCTTGCGGTAACCCTCAGGGTTGGCCATACCAAAATTGCGCAGTTGCCTTTGCTTGGTATTCCTTCCTTTTTGGTGGCCAATGAACATTACTGTTTGCCCATCAAGATGCCCAAATCCCCCAACCATAGCTTTATCATCGGCTACTGTCCTGTCGCCATGAAGTTCTATGAATTCTTCGGCCATCTCCTGGATATAATCCAGTGTATAGGGCCTTTCAGCATGCCTGGAAAGTTGTACTTTTTGCCATCTTGTAAGATTGCTATAAGTTTCTACCTTCAGAGCTTTTATTTTTTCTTCCAGAGATTTAACTGCCACATCCACATCCACATTACTTACTTCTGCAAGCTGCTTCATATCTGCTAGTTTGGCCTCTAAATCTGCTATAGGTTTTTCAAATTCCAAAAGCATTATTGTTTAAATTATTTCAATACAAAGTTAGAATATAAATTTAATTAATTGGTAGCAGGTGCTATAGCTTTTTCTTCAGTTAATGGAAAAAACAAAACCTTATGGCTTCTATTTAGTCTTATGGGATCAAATTTAATTATTTTTCTATCATAAGTCATTAATCCGTTAACTTCCCCTTCAACATCAGTTGTCTGAGTATAGATTGCAGCCGACAAACCTTCATGTATTAATTCAGGTAATTGGTTTATCAATGTCAAATAAGCCTGAGTTAATTCTACCACGTTGTTATAATCCTTATAGCCCCAATTTTTATCTTTTTGCCACAAATGCCCTTCCATTGGCAGTCCCAATCCACCAAATTCCCCTAAAACCAAAGCTTGATCCGACCTTTTCGGAGGAATTGCCGGCCCCGGATATTGATGGTGGTCGATGGTATGTCCTACTAAAAAATGATTGCCACCGCTTGGGCCATTAATCAGGCGGGTAGGGTCATAAGCCATAGCCCATTTGATGATCATTACAGTATTGAACTGCCCCCACCCTTCATTAAAAGGCACCCACATCACAATGGATGGGGCATTATAAAGCGCATCAATCATGGCTTTAAATTCTCTTTCAAAAATTTTTGCCGACTCTTCAGAACGTTCCATTTCTATACCATTGATGCCACCGGGCGCTTCCCATTGGGCACTTTCATCTCCATTGGGCATATCTTGCCATACCAGCATTCCTAATTTGTCACAATGATAGTACCATCTGGCAGGCTCTACTTTTACATGCTTCCTAATCATGTTGAACCCCAATTTTTTTGTAACTTCAATGTCTGAAACAAGGGCAGCATCTGTAGGTGCCGTGTACAAACCATCGGGCCACCAGCCTTGGTCAAGTGTTCCATATTGAAACTGAAATTTATTGTTCAGCATGATGCGCATAATTCCTGAATGATCTCGTTTTAAAGAAATCTTTCTCATTCCAAAGTAAGAATCAACCGCATCAATGACTTTGATCCCACGAAGAATCTCAATCTTTAAATCATATAAAAAGGGAGATTCGGGTGACCATAGTTTTATGTTTTTAAGTTGAATCGTGTTCAGGTTGCCTGCAGGTTTTATATTTGTTGCTATTACTTTGCCTTCCTCATAAGCAGTAACCCTTATTTTATCACCTTTAATCAAGTTATTGCCTGACACTTTCACTGTAAGTGTTTTATTGTCAATATTGGGTGTTGATTTAAAGGAGGTTATAAAAGTTGACTGAACAGGTTCCAGCCATACTGTTTGCCAAATCCCGGTAACAGGCGTATACCATATACCCTCCGGGGCAACCACTTGTTTCCCGCGAGGCTGTGGACCTTCGGAAGTTGGGTCCCATACTGAAACGGTAAGCTGCTGAAGATTGCCATCTATCAAAAAATCAGTTATATCAAAATAAAAAGAATCGTACCCCCCCTGGTGCTGACCAGCTTCCTTGCCATTTATATATACTTTTGCTTCCCAATCTACAGCCCCGAAATGGAGCAAAAGACGGTCATATTTCCATGCTGTGGGCACTTCGAAGTTGCGTTGGTACCAGGCACGATTTTCTTTCCCTACGCCTTTTTTTATACCTGACAAAGCCGATTCAACAGCAAATGGAACTAAAATCATTTCATTATATATACTTGGTGCTGCCTTTTCTTTTGATAGGATTGAAAAATCCCATAATCCGTTTAAGTTGAGCCAATCCTGCCGCACCATTTGAGGCCTTGGGTACTCATTAAGCACGTTCTGAGGCTGCACATCAGCAGCCCACTTACTCATGATATTCCCTTCTACCGGAGTCCAGGCGGTAGTTTGGGCATAACCCTCAGGATAAGCTAATACCCCTAAAAGTAAATTCAAGAACAATGTCATTTTATAAAATTTTAGAAGTTGGTAATTTTCCATAATTCTTGAATTGGGCATTTATAAATCTAGTGTTTAATATTATACAATCTAAATAAAATTATTAAAATAATAAATGAACTGGAACCTGGTTTTTTTGATAAGCTTTCCCGTTTCATGAGGGAATAAATCACCTAAGTTTAAAGGTAGCGTAAAAACAACAACCCAAATATATCCTCAATATATTTGGGTTGTTTGTAATTTAATAATATTTGATGTGTTACCTACTTTTCTCTTCTTCGGAATTGGCTTTTGGCTGTCTCCTTTTATCAAAAATTTCGGCCTTCCTTCTTTCCCGCTCAATTATCATATCAGCTCTTTTGGTAGCATGGGATGAAGGCCGGATGCCATGACCATACCATTGGGCATAAACTTTTGTAAATTGTGCACCAAAAAACAAAATTAAACAAGAATAAGAGACCCATAGTAATATGAGTATAACAGAACCTGCAGCTCCAAATGCAGAGGCTGGATCCGAATTGCCAAAATATATTCCTAATGCAAACCTTCCTATTTCAAAAAGAAGGGCCGTAATGGTTGCTCCGATCCAAACCGATTTCCATCCTATTTCTACATCAGGCAAAATCTTGTAAATCATGGCAAATAGCACTGTGACGATACCAAAGGATACGATGAAATTTATGATAAAGAAAAAGTATATCATAAAATCAGGAAGAACACTTGTAATCCACTCACTTAATGCGGAAAGAAAAGTTGTAAGTGTGAGAGAAATCAGCAATAAAAATCCGATTACTAAAATTACACCTAAAGATGTGGCCCTATCAACAAGAAGTTTTTTAATACCCTGACCTTCCTTTACCTCCACACCCCAAAGAATGTTCAATGATTTTTGCAATTGATAAAATACAGCAGTTGCACCAAACAATAAAGTACCAATACCAATTATTGTGGCAAGCACAGAATTATCTTTTTGGCTGGAATTTGCGATCATTGTTTCAATTCCTGAAGCAGCTTCAGGCCCAATCATCTCTTCTATTTGCGAGGAAAGTTGGCCTTGCACAGCATCTTCCCCTACAAACATTCCCGCCACAGTAATTATAATGATCATAAGTGCTGGAAGTGAAAATATAGCATAATATGCAATAATTGCACTATGCCTAAACGGATCGTCTTCATTCCATTCATTGAAGGTTTGCTTCAACATGGGCCATAAGTCTTTGTAACTAAATTTTCTTTTCATAAATATTAAAAAATAATAAACATCAAAAAATAAGATTCCGAAGCTGGTCTTTAGATTGCTGTATATACCTTTATTTAAAAGAAATGTTTAATTTATAAGGATTTTGTATGGGATTTTTTTGGAATATATTACCTATTAGATTGTTAAATTAAAGTTTTAAATGTTTTAAACTCTTGCTGTTGCTATTCGTTATATTTTCAGTAATATTTTTTTAACTAAATACTTTATATATGAAAACCTTTGATAATTTAAGCAAGACAGTAAAAAGATTCACAGATAAACATTCACCGGTATTACTTATTGAGGAACCAAATTATTTCTCGATCCCATTTTTTATGGTAGGGGCAGCTGTCGGTGCTATTATTGCTTTATTGTTCACTCCTGACACTGGGGAAAACAACCGAAAAAAAATTTTAGAAAAGTTCAATACAGACCAGGATGAAATAAATTTTAATGGCCACTCTACTTATAAAATTAGGGAGGTTTCGGAAGACGGAATAAAAAACCTTGAGCAGGCAAGAGAAAATATAAATCAGTTTTAATTTTCAGGCAATTTAGGCAATAAGTATTTTCATTATACATTATAGGAATGGCTTATTGCCTAAATTTTTTAAAACATCAAAAATTATGTGGTCGTTAATTCAACCTTTAGTTTTAATAACTTAGGAATAGGTTGAACATGGTCATAATAGATAAAAATAGAGCAGCAGGTTTGTTATGGATAGAAAAACTATCTAAAGTTTTAGATTCTAATTTCACCCTCCCCGGCACAAATTTTAAATTTGGCATTGACCCTATTTTTGGTTTTTTTCCTGTCATTGGAGACCTTACTTCTTTTGCCATTTCCTGTTTCCTTCTTGCTTATATGGGCAAGTTTGGAGCCAGCAGAAAAGTTATAATATTAATGTTGGGGAATATAATCCTTGATGCAGTTATTGGTTCTATACCCTTACTAGGAAACATTTTTGATTTTACCTATAAAGCAAATAATCGAAATATTAGGTTGCTTAAAAAACATTACGAAGATGGTAAATATCAGGGAAGTGGCAAAGGGATCATATTGATAATAATTATGGGTATCTTTGTTACTATTGTTCTTATTATCCTTGCCTTTGTATATATTAGCAATTTTATTTTGGAATGGATTGGTTCAATTTTTTGATTTTCAATTACTAAACTATCTCCCAAATATTAATTTTAAGCATATATAATCTATATCTTCCTGAAATTATAAAATGGCTTCTTCTAAATTGTTCCTTATTTGATTTTCAATGATTCAATCATGGTCTTGAATTTTAAAATCAATCACATTGAATAGTTTGCCCAATCTATTTAGCTGTCAAACCAAAACATTTAATTGCCAAGCATGTCTATCATAAATAAATAACAAGCATATGGATAATAAAATACCTGCAGAAACCCGGTTTGATGATATGACGGGAGCCATTTCAATGAATTTTGCAGAAGGCAATGATTTTAACCGGTTTGCAGAAGAGGTTGCTGGAGTAAACCTACAACAGTATCAGCCAATTTCATTAAGGATATATATCCAATCTGAGGTTATAATTACCATATATGCCGTGGACAAAATGCAATATGAATCGCACAAATCAAAAACCGGGAAATTGTTGGTAAGGAAGTATAAACTTGATATAAGCCTTCAGGAATTATTTTCCTGGTTCAGGCAAATTGATTTTACTCTGATATCCGGCAATTACAATATTGAAGATTTTGAGGTAATAAATTAAAAACAGTATTTATTCTATAAGTATTCTGGAACGACAACCCGGTTAAATACAAAACATTTACCTCTTTTTTACCTTCAAAAGATTAATGGTATAACCACTCCATTTATATGTTTACTCATACTTATAATTCTTTTAATGAGGTAATTCAATGATCATTAAAACTATAAAATATTGGATAATTTTGACAAAATATTTTAACAATCGATTTCCCTAGTTCATTTTGCTTTACTAAATTAATTCAGGGGGGACAAAATAGTACATGTTCAAAGTTATTCTAAATCTTCAATAACATTAAATAACAGGTTTTAGTACAATTAACATGAATTTTTGAGTGAAAATTTGAATCAAATATTACATAATTAATTTTTGCACTTCAGACCTTATTTTTTTTATCAATATTTAAGTTATATCTTCATTATCTATATTTGCTCACATATAAATAATTGCTTTATATTAATCTTTGGGATTCTTTATGACCATTACGCGAATTTTATTTGTAGATGACGATGAAATTTCCACATTTTTAAATGAAAGATTATTGATACAAATAGATCCTTCCTTAAACATCCAGGTTATTTCTTCTGGAGAAGAAGCTATGAATTATCTAACTCAAGGCCATCCTATAGATCTGATTTTTCTTGACATAAACATGCCTGGTATGGACGGTATTGAATTTATTTCTGAATTTGACTTTTTAAAGAACAATACCAAAATAGTCATCCTGACTTCTGTAGAGCTCCCAAAATTTAAATTAGCGAAATTGGAAAGCATGAACTGCTGTGATGTGCTGTTAAAGCCTCTCACAAGAACAAAGTTGGAATCAGTTATGACGCTTAAAAATTAAAGTTCGGCTCAGTTAATCGTTAGTAAAAAACACCTTAAAGGTGGTGCCACTATTTATCAAGCTTTCTACTTCTATTTTTCCATCGTTAATTTCTACTATCCTTTTTACAATATAAAGGCCAATACCACTACCTGATACATGTGTATAAACCCTTTTGAAAACTGAGAATATTTTTTCTTTATCTTCAGGTTTTATCCCAAGGCCATTGTCCTTTACGGATAATATTAAAAATTCATTTTCAATGTAGGTAGAAAGATTTATTGTTGGTTGCCGTAAAGGGGAAGAATATTTTAATGCATTGGTCAGCAAATTCAAAACGATACTTTTCAAGTTTTTCCTTGAAAAAAATATGGTAGGAGCCCGGGAAAAATCAGCTTCTATATCAGCACTATATTTTAGGATTTCTTCATGAATACTGAATTTCACCTCATCAAATACGGATTTGAAATCAATATGCTGAACAACATCTTCTTTGTCTTTCATCAGGGCTATTTCAGACATATCATGTAGTGTGTTTTTGACTTTACCCAACGAAAGCCTTAAAAGCTCTATAATATATTGAGTTTCTGTCTTTTCGGAGTCTATTTCAAGAACCAATGCATTTATAAGGCCTTCAATATTAGACAGTGGCGACTGCAAATCGTGTGAAGCTGTATATACAAAATTATCCAATTCTTTATTGAGCCGTTCAAGCTGGTTTTTTTTCTTCAATAGATCTTTTGCTTGAACACCATTGTGCAACCTCAGCCCATGATTAGAAGTTTCCAGTTCTTTTTTGGCTTCTTCTATTTTATTTTTGGCAAGTGAAATCTCTATATTTTTCCTTGCCAATTCTTCTTCAACTGTTTTCTTTCCGGTAACATCTGAAACCAAACCTAAAATTTGAGCAGGAATGTTATTATCATCATATGAGATATTCATTTTACAAAACAACACTTTTTCTAATCCTGAAGATAGTATTATCCTTGCCTCACCTTCAAAATGTTTTCCTGTTAAATCATAAAAATGTTCCTTAACCCTGTTTTTGTCGTCTGGGTGTATAAGGTTCACAACCCCTTCAACAGTAATTTCAGAACCTTTATTCATGCCCAGAATTTTATAAATTTCTTTTGAACAAAAAATAGCTTTATTACTAAAATTGTATTCAAAAGAACCTACTATAGCTAAAGCCTGGGTTTCATTAAGCAATGCTTCCAGCTTTAAAAATTTTGAATTGAGGTCCTTGTAATGTGTTATATTTACCAAACTGATAGCAAGGCCTTCAGGAACCTTCGAACAATTAATTTCTAAAAAGATCTTATTACTACCTGAATTGATTAAAATTTCGTCATGCAAAGCACCTCCGTTTCTAATTATAGAAAAGAAGACCGGAATATACTCAACAGGAAGAATACCTGGATGTTCTTTAAAGTTTTTAAATAAAATTTCTGATGTGTTCAAGCCGGTGTAATGTGCAGCAACTTTATTTTGAACTATATAATTAAGGTTATAATTACCTGTTTCATCAATAAATTCCTTCAAAATTATCACGCCATAAGGAAGGGCGTCAAAAATATTTTCATTTTGATGGATTGGGGAAACATGTGAATGTACAGTTGGATCAGAATTTACTTTTAATGACTTTTCAAACTGCAAAAATTTTTTTTTCATCTACTCACCTTCAAATTGTTTGCTTAAATAGGAACAGGTAACTGCATAAAAGTATAAAACAGAATCTTCTAAAGAGAGACTTGTTAAAAATATTTAAGCAATGGGAAATGGTATCGTATTATATATACAAATAAGTATATAATTATGTTTTTTAAAATTTATCTACAAAAATAAATTTATGAAGCTTTTCTAAGAGGGATTAATGTTTTAGGATATTGTTTATCTTCTCTTCAGTAAGAGGCTTATTTATCACCTCATAACCTAGGTTATGGACTTTATTCATATCTGATAAGGCAGAAGAGGTAGTGAGCATCACAATTTTAATAGAATCTTTTTGAGACATTTCAAGATCTTTAAAAGCTTTCAAAAACTCAAAACCATCTAAAACAGGCATGTTTATATCAAGAAGGATCAAATCAGGATAATGATTACTTTTAGAGCGCAATACATTTAAAAATTCTAAAGCTTCGAGACCATTCAAACACACCTTTACTTCATCTGCTACATTAAGGCTGTCTAAAAGACGTAAGTTTAAAAAATTATTTATTGGATCATCGTCAACTAACAATATAAAGTTTACTTTATCTAAGCCCATTACTCATGATTAAAAAATGTTGTTACTAATTGGGAGAATTGACCTCCCTAAATATAAAAAAATTTTGTTACTACAACTAAATTACCCCTTACAAAATTAAAAATAAGCATAAAAAAATTCATGATTATTTAACAATTTTTTGCTGTTCTTTTAAATAGAACTTAACGGTTGTTCCAAAATTTAGTTTGCTTTCAATTTCTATGCACCCTTTATTTTTTTCTAACAATATTTTGACGAGGTAAAGGCCCATACCATTGCCTTGAGAACTTGGAGAAAACTTTTTAAACGGTTGATATAAATCTTTACCATGTCTATCAAGGTCTATCCCTATACCATTATCTTTAACTTGTAAAAGAACTGTATCACCAAATCTTTCAGAACTTATAGATACCTCCAGATCGCGGCTATCTGATTTATAGTTAAAGGAATTTTGAGTCAGAATGTTTAAGATTTCAAAAAGAATATTTTTATTATAGAAAATATCTGGGCATGCTTCAAAATTACACCTAATTTTTGTTGGCAAACAATTTAATTTACCCTGGTTCTTCAACAAGAGATCTTCCACTATGTTATCTAACGACAATAATTCAGGGCAACTATCCCAGGTTTTTACCTTAAACCCTTGTACCAAACCGTGAATGGTTTGGTCCAATTTTTTTATGGAGTTTTTTATTGTTTGCAAATAACTTTTATATTCTTCAACATCATTGGTTTTTTCTAGAAGTATCGTAACAAGATTAAGATTTGCCACCGGCGACTTCATGGCATGAGCTGCTGCATATACAAATTCATTCAAATAAAGGTAAACTCCTGAAAGTTCTTCCCTTAACCTGGCAATTTCCTCGTCTTTTTCTTTTATAACAGCATTTCCCGCGTGGTCTACTGTAATTTTATCAAGGTTTTCAATTGAAGGATTGGTGTTTTTATGCATTATTTGTATTGTTTGCCCAAACATAATAATAATATAACATTATTTACTTTAATTGTGGCTTTAATCTTTTAAAACTGTATTTTTCAATATTCACATTATTGACATAATGAAAATAATTTGAATCAGAAAATGTATTGAATTTTCAAATAGTAGTATATTATTGCCCCTACCCTTTGCATACGTTTTTCATAAATTTTGTTGATAAAAGTTCAATAAAAAATTATTTTAAAGTAATAGAAATTTATTGGGCAATTAATTTAATGAATAAATACTAAAAGGTTCGGTTGCAATCAGATACTACAATTGGATAGGTATTTATTATTATAATTTTTAAAATATAAATAGAAATACTAAATTCTTAACCAAAAAAAATAAGGAGGATTACATTGAAGTGCTTGATATTATAGAAGATAAATTTGTTATTTCTTCGACTGAAAATATAGATTCAAGATTGATAATCAATACTTTACCTTTATCTTCCTTTTGTATAGCTTTAAATACTTTACCTTCCACCATTATATCATTTTCAATTGGGTATTTCTGAGGTTCAAATTCTTTTACTTCATGTAATGCGTCGGCTAAAATTCCTAGTTGAAATAAAATGCCATAGATCTGTCTTTGGTAGATGACCAAACAAGTGTTGACGGTAAAACTTGCTTTTGGCATGTTTAGTTTAACCCTAAGATCAACAACAGGAATATATTGCTTTTTGTACATTACAAGCCCTCTAAGATACTCAGGTGACCCAGGCACCTTTATCATGTTGGGGACTTCACATACCTCCACAACGTCATGGCTATTTACAGCATATAACTCCCGGTTCAACTTTATGAATAGGTAGGACAATGCATTGGTTGAATCCTGCATAAAATTTCCCAAATCTTTTTAAGTTTTGGTATATTACGTGGCAAAAATGCAACTTGTTTTTTAATTTAAAATAATAGGCATGAAACCTTTTGGGGTAATTGGTGAAATTACAGTAGGTTCAAAAATATTAAATAGATCATGAACAGGCCATTCCTCGACCCCATTAAGGGCTTTTTGCATAGCTTTGTTAATCTCTGTTGTAAACCTTGCACCAGAATATATGCTAGAATTTAATATTACGGCAAAGCTTGTTCCATCTGCTTGTCTCATGACCAAGGCAGAAGATCCAGCCAATGTCCCTGTCCGCCACCAATTGCCATTTATGTCTACGCCTTTCCATCCAAGTGGGCTGCCACCAGCTTCAACCCCTGAGGTCATTTCCTCAATTGAAGCGACCGACAATATATCAGGTTTTGTATCAAAGCCATCGATTGCCAGTACCAACTTCAATAATTGCGAAGAGCTGGCAATCCAGCCACCAGCAGCTCCCAGGCCTTCCACATTTGTGCCATCATAAGCCCTTGAAACAAAGTCTCCAGTACCATATACAGAAAGCCGTGATACAGCTCCATCATAATCATAATAAGAAACTTCATTTAAAACCTTGCTCAACATCATGTTTTTTCCAATCTGCATGTTTTCGATCCTTAACGGTTGAAGTATATTTTTTAGGATATAATTTTCATAATTTTCGCCCGAAACTTTTTCTATTATCTGCCCAAGAATACAATACCCCACATTAGAATAGCTGCTTCTGGTACCAGGCCTAAAATGAAGCCTCTTGGATAATATATATTGGGTAACCGTGACTGGGTCTGCAGGTGGTGGAACATTCATTTTTAAAGCTATTTCCAAGGTTTCGAACATAGGGTCGCCCATACTTGCGCTCCACCCACCTTGATGCTTTAACAGGTGTCTAACGGTAATTTCTTTTGCTTTAGGATCTGCAATTTTTGCATATGTAGAATCATTCAAGATCCCTTTGGCCCCAAAAACTTTATCATCTAACTGTAATTTTCCATCTTCAACTAATTTCATGATCCCAACTGCCGTAATAAGCTTTGATACGCTGGCAATCCTAAACAAATGATCCGGGTGCACATTCTCCCCAGATTCTTTGTCGGCTTTTCCAAATCCTTTAGCATAAACCAATCGGCCTTCTTTTGCTATGGCTACCGATGCCCCTGCTATGCCCCACCTTTTGATGAATTTGTTGAATACAGTATCAATACTTCTTAGTTCATATACGGAAGAAAGTTCATTATTGAGCTTAATTTTTTCCTTGGGCTCTATTAATGAATAATCAAAGGCTGCCCTATTTTCTGAAGTTTCAGATGCATTGGTCGGAAGGATAAAAGCGATTTCTAGAAAATAAAACACAAGGAACATAAGCCCCTTTTGAAAAACAATATAATTCATTTTAACTTTTTAATGTAATGATCCTACATACGTATAACAAAACAATTGCATGAAAGGGAAGCTGGAGGATTTTAATACAAGATTTCAATTTATTAAATTTTTCTATTATATAGTAAATTTAAAATGAACCTTTTTGGTTTATATATAGGAAAATCCACCAAGCTTCTAAAGTATTTACCTTTTCTAAAGGAAATTATCAATTATTAGGTTCCCAAATATAGAACATTCAACCTGTAAACTCTTTAAAGAAATAATTGAAAAGGTACCAAAGTGAAGAATTTAACTTGATTTTAAAGAACAGTGATTTTTGCAGTTATATTGGAAATCAGAATGTAAATATTTACTTTATATTATCATTATAAAATATTGAATTTAAACCTATTATAATTAATATGATAAACAATAATTTAATTTTAAATTGTATAGTAAAAATAATACCACAAAAAAATTTGATGACAATTACTTAACTATCACCAAATTTTTAACAAAGGTAAAATATCTTACAGGGGTGGCATCTGCCCGGTTACCTTTTTCCAACCCACAGCTGCGCTTCTATGGGCAAACAATCGCGCAATACCTGCTGTCATAGCTGTAATAAGGGTCCACATGATTGCTTCCTTTAATTCCACATCATTTGACTCAGGATTTTTAGGGGGGTCTTCATGTTTTATTGCTTTCCAACCTTGGCTAATAATTGCCCTTACTGCCATTGCAGCTAGTATCGCTGCTCCGTTTGAAACTATTTTCCACTTTAGTTGATTTGAAATCATTGTTACCTTATCTTAAAAAAATTAATAATATACTTCTAACTTAAACTTGATTCATCCCCCTTTTGTTCATGAATTTATAAAAGGAAAATTGGAAATGTCGAAAATCCTCATTTTTTAAATGCAAAGATTAAATATTAAAGTATAAATTGGTATATTAATTTTCTTGAAAAAAATAAATTTACAGAACTACATTAACATAAAATAAAAAAAAATAAATTTTTATTTAATGTAAGTTTTTTGTAATTTCTTACTGGCTCATTTTGCCTTACTTAGGTAATTTAATTATTAAAATAAGTAATTTTCTTGAAGGATTTAGGTACTAAATCAGGGTTATAGTCTTTTGAAAAAGCTTTGAAGACTATTTTTGTTAAAATTTTTAAAAAATAGCCATACTTAGACCACCCCAAATTAATGTATGTTATTGAAAATGAATAAAAAGTTTTTGATAATTAATTTCTTCAAATTTGACAATTAGATTTTTTGAAAAGTACTGTATAAAAAATAAACGAGAAAAATTTTAATGGAAAGTATCTTGAGGACTATTCCTTCTTACATCCAATTGGTTAAAGAACTTGAAAGCCTAAAAAAAACCATTTTACAAATCGAAAATGGTAATAAAGAAGATATTGAAGGCCAAAATTTTGCAACAAACAGTTACTACCCATGCTTACAGGAACTTGCAAACAGTTCAAGGATATCATTTCTTTATGAGGGCAAAACAGATATGCATTTACATTATATTGCAGAAATATCAAACCTTAAAACACAACTTGCCCGTGAAGGCGAAGAAAAAGAAAAGCTTAAACAAGATCTGTTATTGGCTAAAAATACAATAGACAGTTTAAAAAAGCAAGTTGAAAACTCTAAAAGGAAAGCCGATAAATTAACTAAATTCAATAAGAAGTTAAAAAGCGTAAATGCAGACCTTGAAAACTTTATTTATTCTGCCTCACATGATTTAAGATCGCCTATATCAAATTTAGAAGGCCTGATACAAATATTGAAAAATGAACTTGGGGATAAAATAGGCAAATCAGAACTCACCCTAATCAGAATGATCTCAACCTCAATTGAAAAGTTCAAGCAAACTATTTTTGACCTTACCGAACTTTCCACATTCCAAAAACAAGAAAAGGAGGTTCATGTTCCCCTTGTTTTAGAGGAAGTATTGGAGGACGTGAAAACAAGTATTTATAATAAACTTGAAGAATCAGACGCAGAAATTATAACAGATTTTAAGGTTACTGAAGTAACATTTTCAAGAAAAAACCTCAGAAGTGTTATATTTAACCTGCTCATAAATGCGGTAAAATACCGGGCATCCAGGAGGCAGCTAACGATCAAGGTGAGCTCAAGGAAAAAAGGAAATTGGACAATTTTCGAGATTGAAGACAATGGATTGGGCTTTTTGCCAGAACAAAAAGAAAAAATGTTCCAAATGTTTAAAAGATTACATTCGCATGTTGATGGAACAGGTGTAGGTTTGTATATTGTGAAAAAAATTATAGAGAACAGTGGCGGGCGTATTGAAGTGGAGAGTGAATTAAATGTTGGTTCCAAATTTAAAATTTTTTTAAAGCAATGAAATAAACAGGATATTTTTTATATGAGCAAGAAATTTAACAAAGTGTTATTAGTTGATGATGATGATATAAGCAATTATTTAACAGAAGTTCTTATTCAAAAGCTGGATTTCTCTGGTGATATTGAAGTATATAAAAATGGGGAAGAAGCCCTCAATTACATCCGTGACTGCATTCACAGAAATGACGCGGTATGCCCAGAATTGGTAATACTGGATATAAATATGCCTGTTATGGATGGTTTTGAATTTTTGGAAGAATTTGAAAAGCTCCAGAAAGAAAATGATAAGGATATTCCCGTAGTAATGCTTACTACAAGTAATTACAACAACGATATTCAGAAAGCACAAAAATATAAAGTAGCAGGGTTTGTAAACAAGCCTCTGACAGAAGACAAATTTCTTGAAATTTTGAATCATCATTTATAATAGGTGTGACAAAAATTAGAACATGTG
>JALZND010000232.1 GCA_030857845.1 Bacteroidota bacterium
TAAAAATGAAAATTCAATTAGGCATTGGGTTCGTTTCACAAAGGCCGGACATCTTGACTTCACTGACGTTCCATTTATGATTCCTATAATGACAACGAAAGGTTACGATAGAGAGAAAGGGCACCAACTTAAATCGGAAGTTATTCTCAACTTTTTAGATCATTACTTAAAAAAACAAGTATTATTTAAAAAGAAAAAACACCAAACCCTTGAGTGGATAAAATAACTACTGCCAATCGAGCCTGCCGTGAGCAAAGTCCTCCCGGTGAATCTCTCACACCACCAAGTGTATGATTCAAGTACTCGGCAGTTCGTCAAGCATTCCATATCTTTACACCAACTATGATTTTGCCCTAAGTTTAAGGATGGATTATCCGCCAGCTGGCGGACTCCCAACCGAATTTTCGAGCAACAATACGTTCGGTCTTTCATTGGTTTGCGAGAATGCCGTTATCCCTAAGGTGACAGCTCATTTCTACAAACTACTATGGCCTCTGCTGACTTATCGCTGGTTATCATGTAATCTGCGAGAGATCCTCAGGTAAGGGCATATGCTTTCCTCCGATTCCCGGTACATCTACACAATTGAGCTTATCAGCCAAAGGCATTGCAAAGATGTGCTTGCTTATTTACTCTATCTTGCTTCTGAATCCAGCAGCACATGCTGTCTCCCGGTACTCCTGTATCAGGCCCTCCTTTCGTCAGTAACGGATTTCGTAGTCCCGCTTTCTTCACTGCATTCCTCACGGAAAACCAACTTGCGGCTTACTATCAGGCTTCACCAACTCGTCTATAAGGGACTTGCACCCTCTAGAATAATTTGATACCTTCGGTATCAAATGTCCATACTGGGCACACAAATTGTAATCAGTGCAGGCTGATGTAGAAGAGTTGAGTTTAGAGCTTTACAACCACACTTTTTTATAATTTTTTATAAGGCGTGCTGACTTTACTGCTAGAGGAAAGAGATGAGCTTTAAAACCTGCACCGACTACAACCAAGACGGTTGTCTTATAATACGATAGCCAAATATCCCACTTTTTACCTTAAGACCAACTCCAAATCAGTGTAGAACACCTGCTTGAACAGTGAATTTTTTAATGGAGGCGATTAGAGTGTAATCCTATTGACAATTTTAGGTTAAATTAGTAAGAGTTTCCATAATTAATGATTTAGTTAGATTTTTTTAAATTCAAATCGGTTTTTTCAATAATCAAAACTTCAACCCTCAATTATCCCCCCATCCAATTTTTGAAAACTGTTGCTTTTTCAGCACTTACAATAATCTTTTCATCAGGCTGCGGGTCCGTATCAACCAGCAGTTTCCCTTTATGCCATTTGTGTACAGCTTTGATAGCTTCGAAGGCAACAATGAATTGCCTGTTGGCACGAAAAAAGACCCCGGCATCCAGTAGAAGAGTTAATTCATCCAAAGTAAAGTCAACAATGTAATTTTTGTCCTGCTTTGTTTTAAGGTAAACCAAGCCGTTATGCACATACAATAAAGCTATATTAGCTGTTGAAATTGAGAGTAGTTTTTCACCAACTTTTACCAAAAACCGATTTTTATAAGTCTTTTCGTCCAGTTTAATATGCGAGATCAGCTCATTTAAGCTAGGTTGATTATTAATAAAGTTCGATTGCAGGGCTTTGTACTTGTTTAGGCTACCTTCCAGGTCCTGCTTTTTGATAGGCTTTAGCAGGTAGTCGATACTATTCACTTTAAAAGCCCGGAGCGTGTACTCATCAAATGCAGTGGTAAAAATAACAGGCTTGATAATTTTTATGGTCTCAAATATTTCAAAGCTTAACCCGTCGCTTAACTGAATATCCATGAAGATAAGGTCTGGGTGGTTGTGGTTTTTCAACCATTTCACACTGTCCTCCACACTATCAATCACCTCAATTATTTCCAATGCCGGATCAATTTCCTGTAGCAGGTTTTGCAGCCTTCTGAAAGCGGGGGCCTCATCTTCAATTATTAGTAGCTTCATTTTTTCTATGCAGGACTTAGTTCATGCTTTTCCTCATGGATGTGCAGGAGTGGCACGGCCACCATAAAGTTTTTGGCAGTTGTAATTACATCTATCTGATGCTGGCCAAGGTAGGCGTAGCGCTTCTGTATGTTTTTTAAGCCTGTTTTGGTAGATTTTTCAAGCACCTTTTTAAGCTGGAGATTGTTCTTCACAACAATGGATTTTCCGTTTTCCACATAAATCTCTATTTGTAAAGGATGCGTTTTAGATATAGCGTTGTGTTTAGTGGCATTTTCTACCAAAATCTGAATGGTGAGTGGCGCAATACTGGTCTTTAAATAGATCGGATCGATGTCGAAATGTACTTTTAAATTCTCTGGATACCTGATCTGCAGTAGGAAAATATAGTTTTTCACAAAGTCCATTTCTTCTTCCAGCTTCACCAACTCCTTCTCTTTGTTTTGTAAAATGTAGCGATATACCTCTGACAATTTTTCAGTAAATTTGATGGCCAGTTGTGCATCTTCGGCAATAAGGGTGGTTAAAGCATTGAGACTGTTGAATAAAAAGTGAGGACTCATCTGGTTCTGTAGCACTTCAAACTGGGTCCTGATCTGCTGGCTTTTGAGGGCTTCATTTTGCTGAATGCTCAATTTCCACTTCTCAAAAAAATAGGCATTTTCGTAGAACGAGCTTACTATAACGGCCGCCAAAAAATTGATGATAGAGTGATCGAATATGATGGCCGCATTATTGATGTCAGCCACTGATTTAAAGCCAAATATAAGGCAAATGATAGGGTCAAAAATAATTAAAAAAGCACTCACACTAAGCGTGGTGAAAAACAACCTTTTTGCGGTATCTTTTAGGAGCGGATATTGCTTTCTGAAAAGAATAAAAATAATGTAGCAGCCATTCCAGAAGAAAGCTGTGAAAGTTGTTGATATCAGGAATGCAGTGAGAAAACTTTCATGCGGTTCTCGTGTAAAAACAGATATAATTAACCCTAGCACCGGAATACCTGCCCACCTAAGGTACACTTCTTTAAAACCGAACTTTCTAAACCATAGCAGCATATCACAATATACAGAAATTAGCGGACAAAAAAGAATTCCTATCATTATGAAACCGGAATTTATACCCATGAGGCGTCCAACTTGGCAGGTAAAGCCATTAAAATGACTTGAAAAAGTGCGGCCTCGCTTAATTTCTGCTTCTTCCCGCTTCACCCTAAAAATTCCTGGTATCAGGTACCTTACACTATTCATCAGCAATGCCCCTTTCTACCTTAGTGCCAACAAAAAACCAAAATTTATGAAAAAGCAATTATCATTCTTCTTCGCCATGCTTTTAATTACATCAAGCGCATGGGCGCAATCGCAAACCGTTAAAGGCATTATTACAGATGCCTTTTCGCAGTCGCCTTTAGTGGGCGCAGCTATAGTTCTGGTAAATTCAGACCCGCTTTTGGGTGGGGTTACCGATGTAAATGGCCAATATTTAATAAAGGATGTTCCGGTAGGCCGTCAAACTTTCGCTATCCAGTACATTGGTTACAAAACTATTACCTACCCAAATGTGCTGGTAACGGCAGGTAAGGAAGTAGTGCTAAATATTGCTTTGGAGGAATCCGTTGTGCAGATAGACCAAGTGGTGGTAACGGCAAAATCGGACAAGGATTTGCCGCTTAACGACCTGGCCAAAGTGAGTGCACGTACATTTAGCCTGGAAGAGGTGACCCGCTTTTCAGGTGGCAGGAATGACGTGGCACGTTTGGCTACTTCCTTTGCTGGGGTAAGCGCACCAGATGATAGCCGTAATGACATTGTGGTAAGGGGCAACTCACCCGTTGGTTTGCTATGGAGGGTAGAAGGTATCCCAATTGCCACCACCAATCATTTTGCGACCTTGGGCACTACTGGTGGTCCCGTCAATGCATTAAATACTAACCTATTACGTACTTCTGATTTCCTTACAGGAGCATTCCCCGCTGAATATGGCAACGCAAACTCCGCAGTGTTTGATGTAAATTTTAGGAATGGCAATGCTGATAAATTTGAATTTACCGGACAAATGAGTGTTTTCAGCGGTCTGGAATTTATGGCGGAAGGGCCCATCAGCAAAAAAAACAACTCTTCTTTTGTAGCCAGTTACCGCTACGGTTTGGCAAGCTTAGTAGCTTCGACCGGCACAAGCGGTGCACCAGTTTACCAGGATTTCTCCTTTAAAGTCAATTTAGGTGAAAGCAAAATTGGAAGGTTTGAGCTCTTTGGCTTGAGCGCCTTAAGCAGCATTGACTTTTTCGGGGCTGAAACCGATGAAAACGACTTGTTTGCCGAACCTGATCAGGATGCATTCATTGAAAATCAACTGGGGGTTGGGGGAATTTCCCATACCTTGCGCTTCAACAAAAACACTTATTTAAAGACAGTGGTAGGCGCTTCTACTAATTATAATCAATACCTCCAGGATAACCTCATCACAAATGAGGCAGAAACAGTGGTAAAGAGGTTCCGGGCTACAGAAGCAACCAACAGGGAAAACCGGCTCACTTTTAACACCAGCCTCAACAAAAAATTCAATGCCAAATGGAATATGCGTGCCGGTTGGTTAACAGAACATTACATAGCTGACTTTAATACCAAAGACAGGGACGATGCCACGCAAATACCCGATGAAAACAATGATAGTATCCCTGACTTTTTCATCACCTACGTGGATCTTTTCGACAGCTATCAGATCCATCAGGCCTATGCGCAATTTGAAAATAAGCTGACTGATAATTTCAGCATTACTGCTGGCCTGCACGCACAATACCATAGTTATACCGAAGCTTTTGTGGTGGAGCCAAGGACAGCCATCAGCTGGCAAGCCTCTCCACAAAACCGCTTTAGTTTAGCCTATGGATTACACGCTCAGGCCATCCCGTCCCCTATATTGTTCTTCGAAGAACGAACCGGAGAGGGTACCTACGAAAAAACCAATGCTGATTTGGATTTTATGAAAATCCACCATTTTGTTCTGGCCTACGACCGTAACCTTGGCGGTAATTGGCGATTGAAAACTGAGGTGTATTACCAAAGCCTTTTTGATGTGCCTGTGGAAAGTGTGCCTTCCAGCTACTCGGTTTTGAATGAGGGTGCCGGTTTTGTATTTGAAAACAAAGGAAGCCTGGTCAACGAAGGGATAGGTACCAATTATGGACTTGAAATCACTTTGGAGAAATTCTTTAGCAAAGGCTATTACCTGTTGTTCACCAATTCACTTTTTGAATCCACTTACGAAGGTAGCGATGGCATTGAAAGAAGCACGGCCTTTAACAACAACTATGTGGGCAACCTGCTTTTCGGTAAGGAATGGAAATTTGGTGAAAACGGTAGAAATGCCTTCACTTTTGATACCAAGCTTACTTCTGCAGGTGGAAGGTATTTTACTCCGATTGACCTGGAAGCTACCCAAAACAACCAAGGCCAGGAGGTCAGGTTTGATGAGCAGGCCTATAGCCAGAGATACGATGATTACTTCCGCCTGGATGTAAAAGTTGGGGTTCGGTTGAACAGTAAAAAGAGGAGTATCTCACATCAGTTTTTTGTGGACTTACAAAACATCACCAATAGGGAAAACGAATTTGTTCGCAGGTATAACGAAAATACCAATGCCATCAACAGCGTAAGTCAGATAGGCTTTTTCCCAGATGTGCTTTACAGGATTCAGTTTTAATATCTTTCATTTCAATTTAAATTTTAATAATAAAATCATGAAAAACGCACTTTTATTAATTACAACCGCAATATTCGCTGTGCATGTTGGCACCAAGGAAGTGCTTGTAACTGCCAATGAAATGAAAATTGTCTTTACAAATGTTCCAATTGGAGTTTACGGTATTGTAGCATTCCAAGATATTGACAAGGACAAGAAACTTAAATCCAATTTCATTGGGTTTCCCAC